>CANLHC010000074.1 GCA_947490625.1 Candidatus Nanopelagicaceae bacterium | reverse complement strand
TTGCTCCGCCACCAGGTATCGATCCTGGACCCTGGGCTTCAAAGGCCCATGTGCTAGCCACTACACAATGGCGGAACCCGTATTCTCCCTCATCACGCCCACAGAATCCAAACCGAGCCGCGGGCCGGCCGTGAAATTTTGATGCCTTCGGCCTTTAGGTAGCGATTACCCTCGCTCAACTTGGATTACATCCCCGAATTGGCCTGACTCAATGACGGAAAATTTAAATCCATTAACTACTACTGAAGATCCTGGTTGCAAAACTTGAGCGACTTTAACTGGTGTTCTTCGATAAGGAACTTTTGAGTCAAGGGTATAGACGACTGCTCCGACTAAGTCCAAACGTGAGGCTAGTTTCGTATCAAAACCAATGGCTCGTCGTGACTCAACAATTATTGCCTCAGTTGAACTTAAGGGAATAACAAGACCCTTCACACCTTGAGAGTCGCTTGCAACAGGCACAATCCAGTGGCGGGAAGTTTCTGTGTTGACCTTACAGTGGATTTGTGAGGGTTGCAGAAAACCGAGCAAGAATCTATGCCAAACAAGCAACTCAGGATAAGTCGAATTGTTCATCGTGTCGTAATACATGCCATCAGATTTTTGCTGAGCTAAATCTGTTGTATCGCGAATATCGGTTAGTCCTAGACCGTGTCCAAATTCATGAATATAGGTATCGAGATTGGCATAATCGCCACCAGCCATAATGAGGTTGTAAATGCTGCCTTCATTGGTTCTGTAAACTCCTTGAGTATGCACTAGGAAAGTGCCGATCTCTTCATTCTTTACACCTGGGGGGAAGACAATGAAAAGAAAATTTGCACCAGTAAAGTCTGTCTCGGAATCAACAGCAGCAATTACTTGGTTTGCCAAATTAAAGTAAGCTGGGCCATTGAATTTTCCTTCAAAGAATGATCCACCGAGTGAGTAGCTATTGATCGATCCTGGGAGCCTGAGCCAAGAGTTATTCCAAACCCAATCAAATTTAACAGGGACCGAAGATTGAGCTCTCCAGAATTTCTCCGTGCCTATTGCCAGGTATTCATTAAGTTCTCGAGGTGTCTTCCCCGTCACTGGTTTATCTGGAAAGTCAACGCCGATCACATGAATCTTGGCGCCTTTAACTAAATCAATTCTTCCGGCCGGGATTGGGAAACCAGCGCTCATATTTGTAAGTGCAGGATCACCATCAACTATCTTGCATGGCTCTAAATTTCTAAAACCCGAGACATCACTTAAGCTGCTAGTCGGGCTTGTCGGTGTCGGTGTCGGTGTCGGTGTCGGTGTCGGTGTCGGTGTCGGTGTCGGTGTCGGTGTCTTCACACGAATTCCCTTGCTCCAGACAAGTTTCTTACCAACGAGTTTGCAGGTAAAACTCATTCCTGCGCTAACAACTACCGCATTCTTTGTTGGACATTTATTTCCAGCCTTTGGCGCAGCTGCCTGAGTTGTAGTGGGAAGGGTAAGAAGAAATATCGCTGAAAGTGCGACTAGCTTCCAAGGCTTCATGAAATTAGTTTAGTTGAGATAGTTAAATAATTTTTGCGCCCTGCACCGGACCAAAGGCCCGCGCAACGCTTCCGACTACTCCACTTGAGGTCAGGGCTACCGCTAAATCTAAGCCCGCTTCAACATCTGCAACAAGAAATGCAACTGTTGGGCCAGATCCAGAAACGATCGCGCCCAGTGCTCCATATTCTTGTCGGTGTCGGTGTCGGTGTCGGTGTCGGTGTCGGTGTCGGTGTCTTCACACGAATTCCCTTGCTCCAGACAAGTTTCTTACCTACGAGTTTGCAGGTGAAACTCATCCCTGAGCTAACAACTACCGCATTCTTTGTTGGACATTTATTTCCAGCCTTTGGAGTAGCTGCCTGAGTTGTAGTGGGAAGGGTAAGAAGAAATACCACTGAAAGTGCGACTAGCTTCCAAGGCTTCATGAAATTAGTTTAGTTGAGATAGTTAAATAATTTTTGCGCCCTGCACCGGACCAAAGGCCCGCGCAACGCTTCCGACTACTCCGCTTGAGGTCAGGGCTACCGCTAAATCTAAGCCCGCTTCAACATCTGCAACAAGAAATGCAACTGTTGGGCCAGAGCCAGAAACGATCGCGCCGAGTGCGCCATATTCCTGGCCAACATCGAGAACTAATGAAAGCGCAGGGCGTAATGTGCAGGCAGCGCTCTGCAGATCATTACTTAAAGATGCACCGACAGCTTTCGCATCTCCGGAGAGAAGTGCCTGCATTAATTGATCGCTGATACGCGGCTCTGCAATATCTAACTCAGCACGCAAGCGATCACATTCAGAGTACACAGCAGGTGTAGAAAGGCCAACGCTAGAGAGAGCTAACACCCAGTGATAGGTGCCGCGTGAAAGAGCGGATGTGAGTTGGTCTCCATGGCCTTGTCCGATAGCGGTGCCACCTGTGAGCATAAACGGAACATCACTACCGAGAGATGCTGCGAACTCGAGTTGTTCTTCTCGTGTCATTGCTAATTCATAGAGATAATCAATTGCCACGATCATTGCTGCGGCATCAGCACTACCTCCGGCCATACCACCTGCAACAGGAATACTTTTCTTTACCTCAATATGAATATCGATCACAAGGTCGTATTCGGATGCAATTAACTGAGCTGCTTTGACCGCCAAGTTTGTCTGATCTGCAGGAACGCCGTGAGTGTGATCACCGATAATTGAAATAGTGATTCCTGAACCCGGCGCACTTTTGGTAACAGTCACATCATCAAAGATGGAAATTGCTTGAAAGACCGAAACGAGATTGTGGTATCCATCTGACTCGCGTGGGCCAACTGATAGTTGCAAATTTACCTTCGCAGGTACTCGCACAGTTACAGAATCTTTAGCCACGCGTAGACCTTATTACTTATTGGGCAATTGTGCAGAAATCGTGAATGGTGAGTGCTTCCCCGCGCAGCGTTCCATCAATTCCTACCGACTCGAGGTGCGCTTCGGCTGCTGCAGAACCACCATAGATTGGCGACAAGGTGGAGCGAAGCATTTTTCTGCGTTGTGCAAAGGCCAGATCAATAATTGCGAAAACTTTCTTCCGTAGCACTTCATCGCCAAGTGGGGCGTGACGAGAGAAGGAGACCAACTTGGAATCCACATTAGGGGCAGGCCAAAAAATAGATCGTGAGACCGATCCCGCACCACTTACATCTGCCCACCATGCAGCTTTCACACTTGGAATTCCATATTCTCTCGTATCTGGCTTTGCTGCCAAACGATCTGCTACCTCTGCCTGCACCATCACAACACCGCTGCGCAGTGTTGGGAAAAACTCAAGCAAGTGAAGAAAGACAGGAACTGAAACGTTATAAGGAAGATTTGCCACCAGAACCGTCGGTTGAACTGCAAGAGATGTAATCGCTAGCGCATCACTTGTATGAACCGTCAAAGAAGCTGCCTTCTGGCTATGTTTTGCAACAGTAATAGGAAGTTGTGTGGCAAGGCGTGAATCAATTTCAATGGCGACTACGGATGAGGCTTCTTCCAGAAGAGCCAGCGTGAGTGAGCCTAAGCCTGGACCTATTTCAAGTGCAACATCATCACTTCGTACATCTGCAACGCGAACAATTTTCTTGCAGACATTTCCATCGATAACAAAGTTTTGCCCCAGTGATTTCGATGGTTTGAGATCTAATTGAGCGGCTAACTCTCTGATCTCGGCGGCTCCTAAAAGACTCACAGGGTCGACCCAGCAGCAAATGATCCAAATATTCTCTCTGCGTTCTGTGAAATAGCGGTGGCAAATTCAGCCAGGTCAGCACCGCGTTCATCAGCCATCGCTCTGACGATGGTTGCGATCTGTGCGGGAGAGTTAAGAGATCCCCGATGTGGCATGGGTGCTAAAAAGGGTGCATCCGTCTCTGCCAATATCTGATCAATCGGTGTGATGGAGAGCGCTTCGCGAAGAGCAGGAGCATTTTTAAAAGTAACGGTGCCGGCAAAAGAGAGAATGTAGCCACGTTCAATACATTTCTTTGCCATCTCTACATCGCCTGAAAAACAATGAAAGACGGTCTTTTCTGGTGCGCCTACCTCTTCCAAGATCGAGAGAACATCATCGTGCGAGTCGCGATCGTGAATAACCAACGCTTTCTTGCTTCTCTTTGCTAGATCAATATGCCATTTAAATGATTCTTGTTGTCGCTGACGTAGTTCAGGTGGCGTACGAAAATAATCGAGCCCCGTCTCACCGATAGCTCGCACTCGTGGATGTGCTGCCAGGCTTTCAATAATCGCCAAATCTTTTTTAAGATCTGCAACTACCGGTGCTTCATTCGGATGAAGAGCTACCGCTGCCAGAACTTGGTTCTCATGTAACTCTGCCAGTGCAACGCCCCACTGTGATTGCTCTGCTGAATATCCCACTTGAACGATTCGATCAATGCCCGCTTTTTTCGCATCATCGAGTACTTGCTGTACTTCCGGTGAATCAACCGCGGTATTTGTAACGATCTCAATATGTGCGTGTGCATCTACACAAGGAACAGGTAGAGGCTCAGGTGCTGGGGCGAGTTGGCGATCAATATCGCGATTGTGGCGATCTGCCATTTCGAAATTACTCTTTGATCTCAAGTCGTGGGAATAGCACCGGTGTCTTTGTCACGATAGCGCCTTCTGGTAATTGCCCCCATTGCGCAATCTCGCTCACCTTTTG
>CANLHC010000073.1 GCA_947490625.1 Candidatus Nanopelagicaceae bacterium | reverse complement strand
GTACCGCATCAAGTGATCCAGGAACCTGTGGAATTGCACGAGCCTCTTCGCCTTCAAGTTCGTAGAGATCTTTATCCACTGGTGCAGGTGGCTCAATCTTGTTAATGATTCCATCGATACCAGCCATTAGCATCGCTGCAAATGCGAGGTATGGATTTGATGATGGATCTGGGCAACGGAACTCGATGCGCTTTGCTTTAGGACTTGATCCAGTAATCGGAATACGGATACAAGCAGAGCGGTTACGCGCTGAGTAGACAAGGTTGACCGGTGCTTCATACCCTGGAACCAAACGACGGTAAGAGTTCACCGTTGGGTTTGTAAATGCAAGAAGTGACGGTGCATGCTTGAGAAGACCACCGATATACCAGCGAGCCATATCAGAAAGATCGCCGTATGTTCCCGCTTCGAAGAAGAGTGGCTTTCCATCTTTCCAGAGCGATTGGTGCACGTGCATACCTGAACCATTGTCACCAAAGAGTGGCTTTGGCATAAAGGTTGCAGTCTTGCCGCCTTCCCATGCAACGTTACGGATGATGTATTTAAACTTCATCAGTTCATCACCCGCAGTGAGAATATCTGTGAAGCGGTAGTTGATCTCCATCTGACCTGCAGTGCCGACTTCATGGTGTGAGCGCTCAACGAGCAAACCTGCGCGGCCAAGTTCCATCACCATTTCATCGCGAAGGTCAGCGAATTGATCTGTTGGTGAAACAGGGAAATATCCACCCTTAATGCGAGTGCGATATCCACGGTTCGGTGTTCCATCTGGATCTGCGACGATACCTGTGTTCCATGCGCCTTCATATGAATCGATGTGGTGGTAAGCCTCATTAATTCCAGTCTTAAAGCGAACGGCATCAAAGACATAGAACTCAGCTTCTGGAGCGAAGAAAGCCTGATCAGCGATTCCAGTTGACTTCAAATAATCGACAGCCTTCTTCACAACTCCACGAGGATCGCGAGAATAAGGTGTGTCATCAGTTGGGTTATGTACAGAGAAGATAATGATCAGAGTTTTCTCAAGACGGAATGGATCTACATATGCTGACTGAGGAACAGGCAGGAGCTTCATATCTGATTCATGGATAGATTGAAAACCACGGATGGATGATCCGTCGAACATGAGGCCGTCAGTGAAGACCGCTTCATCAAATGATTCAACAGGAACGTTAAAGTGATGCTGAATACCTGGAAGATCAGTGAAGCGAACATCAACAAATTTGATATCTTCTTTTTTGATGTAAGCAAAAATTTCTTGCGCATTCTTAAACATGAAGTACTCCGATTGTCTGTGATCGATGTGAGGAGCTCGGCTCTGAGACTCTCTGCGATGGCATAACCCTAGAACCCATAGGTAAAAATGGCATCATCGCTGTGTTACAACCTTGTTACATCCTTAACTGGCTCGGCTAAAGAATTTGCCCTCGGGTAGGCTCACCCCATGGAGTCCACAGCGATAGACCCGCGCTTCCCGAGAGTGGGGCAGGGGCGGCGAATGCTGGGCCTCCTGATTGATTGGGCTCTCTGCTACTTCATTACCTGGGGGTTTTTCGCCGAACCGTGGACTGGAGCATTTACCCCGATCTGCTACTTCCTCTACCTTGGCCAGTATCTCTTCTTCACCATCCTCGGTGGGGCCACGCCAGGACATCGCATCGTCGGATTGCAAATCGTGAGGTTCTCAGACTCTCAGATGCCAACACCAAAGCAGGCGCTGATCCGCACCGCATTACTTGGCATCGTGATCACAGCAATTACTTTTGACCACAATGGACGTGGCATCAATGAGCGCTTGAGTGGAACAGTGTTAATTCGGAAGAGAAAGAATTAGCGCTTAGGAACTCGCACATTCTTTGGCATCGGTCCCTTAGGAATCGGCAAAGACATTCCGCCGACAGCCTTTAAACGCGCGCGTACTTCACGCATCTGGTGGGCAGATAAACTCTTCTTATACTTTCCGACCTGCTTCTGAAGTTTTCGCAAAGGAACTTGCCCTTCGCCGTCACCTACCCAAATTTCATAGATAGGTACACCTGGCGCGAATCGTTCAGCATCTTTTCGAGCAGATTGAACCAATTGACGCGTTGCGATTGAGCCTTCGGCGGTAAGAACAATTCCGGCACGGCCAACACTTCGATGGACCATATCCTGATTCTTATTGACGGCAACTGCTGGAGTTGTTGTCCACCCTTTACGGATAGCCATAAGGACACTTGCACCTGCGCCAATCTGCCCTTCAACACTTGCATAACTTGCAGCGAGGGCGATGCGCGAAAAGATAAAAAGTGATGCGAGTAGCGCTAAAGGAAGAGCGATGAATCCGACATAGACGGGATGGCTGATTAAGAAGCCAATACCGATACCGATTCCAAGAACAGCTACGAAAATAACTATAAGCAGAGTTCCGATCCAAGGCTTAACGCTCTTGGTAACTGCGTAGGCATCTCTGATCGCCTTAAATCGAGGCTCTCGGATTTTTGGTTCTTTCTTCTTTCGCTTGAACATGGCCTTAGTTTAGGGGAGCGGGGGCGCTTCCACCAAGACGGACAGGGGCCCAGCGCGCTCCTACATGGCTATCGGGATAACGGGCTTGCAGATCGAATAGAAGTTCTTGCATCGCTTGTCGAAGTTCTTTCTCACCCTCTTCAACACTTGAATCCTTTGTGAAATAGAGCGGCTCCCCGAAGGCGACAAAGATTGGAACCTTTTTACGTGAGAGATCGCGCTTGACCTTCTTGGTCCAAATTCTCTGAGATCCCCATACTGCGACGGGGATGATGGGAACATTCCCACCGATAGCAAGACGCACCGCCCCAGATTTAAATTCCTTTAACTCGAAACTGACAGAGATGGTTCCTTCCGGAAAAATTCCAACAATCTCTCCAGAGCGCAAGGCACGCAAAGCCGCCACGAATGAGGCTGAACCACTAGAACGATCAACACTGATGTGGTGCATTCCCCGCAACAATGGCCCAGCAATTTTGTTGTCAAAGAGTTCACGTTTTGCCATAAAGCGCACATACCTTTTTACCGGAAGCGCGCAGGTCCCTATCAATGCAAAATCAAGATAACCAATGTGGTTCATCGCAAGAATGGCACCACCTTCACGAGGAATGTTTTCTACACCTTTTGAATTAAATCGAAGGCCGAGATACTTCCAGAAAGTCTTCAGCGTGACGATTACAGGCGGGTAGACCAGATCAGCCATTTACTTCAATCCACTGCTGGCGCGAGATTCCATCGCTTGACGATACAGTCGTCCAGCGCGGTAGCTGCTGCGGACAAGCGGCCCGCTCATGACACCTAGGAAACCTACCTCAGTCGCTTCTTGGGCAAGCTCAACAAACTCTTCTGGCTTTACCCAGCGCTCTACCGGATGATGCTTCATCGTTGGTCGTAGGTATTGCGTAATTGTAATGAGGTCACAGCCAGCACCATGAAGATCAATCAGCGCTTGTGAAATCTCTTCTCGAGTTTCACCCAGACCTAAGATCAAATTAGATTTTGTGATCAGGCCGTAATCTCGAGCCTGAGTGATGACATTAAGTGATCGCTCGTAAGTGAAGGCTGGTCGGATTGTTTTGAAGATACGAGGAACTGTCTCTAGGTTATGTGCAAATACCTCTGGCGCTGCAGCGAAAACTTGGTTCAGTAGATCGGGGTTCCCACTGAAATCTGGTGCCAACATCTCAACGCCACATCCTGGATTCAACTCATGAACTTTTCGAATTGTCTCGGCATATAACCAGACGCCTTCATCCTCGAGATCATCTCGAGTAACGCCGGTGATAGTTGCATACTGAAGACCCATGCTCTTAACAGATTCTGCAACTTTCCTAGGCTCTTCACGATCTATTGGAAGTGGCTTACCTGTATCGATGTTGCAAAAATCGCAACGACGAGTACAGCGATCACCGCCGATCAGAAAAGTTGCTTCTTTATCTTCCCAGCATTCGAAAATGTTCGGACATGCCGCCTCTTGGCAGACTGTGTGAAGGCCTTCAGTTTTTACCAATGAAAGTAAACGTGTGTACTCAGGACCCATGTTGGCGCGAGTTTTAATCCACTCGGGTTTGCGCTCTATCGGAGTCTGTGAATTACGAGCTTCGATGCGTAACAATTTACGGTCATCAGGGTGTGTGGTCATCTGCTCACCTTCGCTAGTGATTCGTACATATGCTTTTCAACGATCGGAAGCACTTCGTCAGTGCTGATACTACGGCCGAGCTCCTTTGAAAGAGATGTGACGCTGGCATCATCGATTCCACAGGGAATAATTGAATTATATGAGCTCAGATCAGGCGCAATATTGAGGGCAAAACCATGCATACTGACCCCGGATGCGACTCTGATACCAATAGCGGCGATTTTTCGTGCACCGTGACTATCAACTACCCAGACTCCGGAGCGACCTTCAACGCGTTGGGTCTTGAGGCCAATTTCCTGGCAGATCGATATCAATGCGCTTTCAATTTCGCGCACAAAGCCCACAAGCTCTGTCGGTTTAGCAAGACGAACAATCGGATAACCGACGAGCTGGCCCGGGCCATGCCACGTGATTTTGCCACACGATCAACATCGATCACCACTGAACCATCGGTAGGGCGTTCATGCATTTGCGTACGTTTGCCAGCAGTAAAAACTGATGGATGCTCTAAAAGAATAAGTGTGTTTTCGCGAACACCATCTGCAAT
>CANLHC010000072.1 GCA_947490625.1 Candidatus Nanopelagicaceae bacterium | reverse complement strand
TCGTAGAGATCTTTGGCCGCCATGAATTACTCGTTGACTGGAGTATCTTCTGGGTCGGTTACACCCACGCGTGCCGGGCGAAGAATACGATCTTTAAATTTATATCCTGGTTGCAAGATCTTTGTTGCAGTTGATGTGGTGACATCTGCAGAGGTGTCATGCAATAAGGCTTCATGAATTTGTGGATCGAAGGCATCGCCTGCGGTTCCATACTTTGACAACCCAATGCGCTCTGTCGCCGATGCAATGTGATCTGCAACAGCCTTAAAGCCACCAGTGAGTTCACCGTGTGATTCCGCGCGCTCAATATCATCAAGCACTGGAAGAAGCTCAATCAGAACAGAGCTCACTGCAAGTTCGTGTGCCAGTGAACGGTCACGTTCTACTCGCTTTTTGTAATTTGCATACTCTGCCTGAAGGCGCTGTAAGTCTGCAGTAAGTGAGCTAACCGGGTCAGTCTCCTGACCCGGTTCCTCAACTACAATTTCAGATTCTTCCGTTACTTCAGTAACGAGATCTTCTGACATTAGTTACTGCTTTCGTCGATTACCTCAGCGTCTTCAACACCATCTTCTGCTGCGTTCTCAGCGGCAGCACCTGCAGCTGCATACATCAGCGCACCGAGTGCTTGCGAAAGAGTTGAGACCTTTTCGGTATTTGTCTTGATCGACTCAAAGTTGGCACCACCGAGGGAAGTCTTCAGTTCGACAAGTGCTGCCTCAACCTCATTCTTCTTATCAAGTGCTTCGCCTTCTGTGAACTTATCAGCATTATCTGCAATAAATTTTTCGGTCTGGTAGACAAGTGAGTCTCCGGTGTTACGGATCTCTGCCTCTTCCTTACGCGCTTTATCTTCTTCGGCGTGGGCTTCAGCATCTGCCATCATGCGATCGATCTCATCTTTAGAAAGTGCTGAGCCACCACTGATTGTGACGCTCTGCTCTTTACCTGTTGCAAGATCTTTCGCTGACACATGAACGATTCCGTTTGCATCGATATCAAATGTCACCTCAACCTGTGGAATACCACGAGGTGCTGGTGCGATACCTGAGAGTTCAAACATGCCTAGCTTCTTGTTATAGGCAGCCATTTCACGCTCGCCCTGATAGACCTGAATCTGCACCGCTGGCTGATTGTCATCAGCTGTTGTGAAGATTTCGCTGCGCTTTGTAGGAATAGTTGTGTTGCGTTCGATCATACGTGTCATCACGCCACCCTTGGTTTCGATTCCAAGAGTAAGTGGTGTGACATCAAGGAGAAGTACATCTTTTACTTCACCCTTAAGAACACCTGCTTGAAGGGATGCACCGACTGCAACAACCTCATCTGGGTTTACACCCTTATTTGGCTCTTTTCCACCGGTGAGATCGCGAACAAGATCAACAACAGCTGGCATACGAGTTGATCCGCCAACAAGTACAACGCTCTTAATTGATGCAATTGGGATTCCAGAGTCTTTCAGAACTTGCTGGAATGGCTTCTTACAACGATCGAGCAGTGCAGAGGTGAGTTGCTGGAATTGTGCGCGAGTAATTGTTTCGTCAAGGAACAATGGATTCTTCTCAGCATCTACTGTGATGTAAGGAAGATTGACTGCAGCTTGCTGTGAAGATGAGAGTTCAATCTTTGCTTTCTCGGCTGCTTCACGAATGCGCTGCATCGCCATCTTATCTTTTGTGAGATCGATACCGTTTTTGGATCCGAATGTTTGTACGAGGTAATCAACAAGTGCTTGATCCCAATCGTCTCCACCGAGATGGTTATCTCCGGCAGTTGCCTTTACTTCAACAACTCCGTCACCAATTTCAAGAAGTGACACGTCAAATGTTCCGCCACCTAAGTCAAAGACAAGAATTGTTTGTTCCTGATCAGCTTTATCTAAACCGTATGCAAGTGCTGCTGCAGTTGGCTCGTTGATAATGCGAAGTACGTTAAGGCCGGCAATTTCGCCAGCTTCTTTTGTTGCTTGACGTTCTGCGTCAGAGAAGTACGCAGGAACTGTGATGACAGCATCTGTCACAGTTTCGCCAAGGTATGCCTCGGCATCGCGCTTAAGTTTCTGCAAGATACGTGCAGAGATTTCCTGCGGTGTGTACTTCTTGCCATCAATATCAATGGTCCAGTTGGTGCCCATGTGGCGCTTGACTGAACGGATGGTGCGCTCAACGTTTGTGACTGATTGGCGCTTTGCTACTTCTCCTACGAGGACCTCGCCATTTTTTGCAAAGGCGACGATCGATGGGGTGGTGCGAGCGCCTTCAGCGTTGGCGATGACTGTTGCTTCGCCGCCTTCGAGGACGCTGACGCAGCTATTTGTTGTTCCGAGGTCGATTCCGACTGCTCTAGCCATGTGTGACTCCTTTTTCGATACCCACTCGAGCTCACTATGAGGTCGAGGCTGTTAAACCTGAGTCCATCTTACCCAAGAGATTGAGTCGGTGCGACTCAGGTTTACAAGGGGTAGAACAGAAGCTCCGCCCCGAATATTCCCGCCCCAACTATTGGCAGACGGGGGGATAACCTAACGCCTATGTCGCCCCTACAGATCAGCTTGGCAGCCCTGGCTTACAGCATCACCCTTGGCGCTTTGATCCTGTTGGCGGTGCGAGTGCGAGCGCTGATCGCGATCTTTAAGGGCGGTCAGGCCGATCCGACCAGAAACAATGACAAGGGCGCACGTCTTCGCCACATGTTGACCGAAGTGCTTGGCCATACCAAGATGCTTAATTTTACCGCCACCGGAATTGCGCACTGGTTTGTCATGATCGGCTTCGGCGCACTCTTTGGAACTCTTGTTACAGCATATGGACAATTAATTTCACCGAGCTTTGCACTTCCGCTCATCGGTCATTTTATTCCTTATGAACTCATGTCAGAACTTATTGCCTGGCTTACCGGAATTGGAATTGTCACGCTGATCGGAATTCGCCAGGTGACACGTCTTCGTCCAGAACGCGCGAATCGTTTCTCTGGTTCTGGAATGGGTAAGGCGTACTACGTCGAAATTACTATTCTTATTATTGTCTTTGCGGTGATTGCACTTCGCGGATTAGAAGGCGCACTCGCTGGTGAAGAATCATGGAGTTGGCATTATTCGCTGTCGTGGCCAGCGGTTGTCGCATTTAGTGGTCTATCAACTGCAACGCTAGAAAATCTCATTGTTATTGTTGCCGCAATCAAAATTATTACATCGATGCTCTGGTTTGTTGTTATCGCAGTTAACCTCACCATGGGTATTGCCTGGCACCGCTTCTTGGCATTTTTCAACATCTTCTACAAGCGCAACAGCGATGGCAGCAACTCACTTGGCGCACTCCCTGAAATGCTTTCGCACGGTAAGCCGATTGATTTTGAAGATCCTAAGGAAGATGATGTATTTGGTTTAGGTACACGCGCAGATATCTCGTGGAAGGGTCTGCTCGATATGTCTACCTGTACCGAGTGCGGGCGCTGCCAATCACAATGTCCGGCGTGGCATACAGATAAGCCGCTCTCACCGAAACTTTTGATTATGGCGATGCGTGATCACGCGATGTCTAAGGTTGTAGATAATGAAGCTATTGTTGGCGAAAATGCCCCGATTTCATTGGATGTTCTCTGGTCGTGTACAACATGCGGTGCCTGCGTTGAAGAGTGCCCCGTAGATATCGAACACGTCGATCACATCGTTAATATGCGTCGCTTCCAAGTGCTTGTTGAATCAGAATTTCCAACAGAGCTCGGTGGAACATTTAGAAATCTTGAGAAGACTGGAAATCCTTGGGGTGCCAATCGCGCAGATCGCGAAGGATGGATTGCCGAGTGTGACTTCCCGGTACGCCTGGTCGAAGGTGAATTACCGGCTGAAGTCGAATACTTGTTCTGGGTCGGATGTGCTGGCGCGTATGAAGAGCGGGCAAAGAAGACAACAAAAGCTGTAGCAGAGCTATTACATATGGCCGGTGTAAATTTTGCAGTCCTCGGTAAGAAAGAGACATGTACTGGTGATGCCGCGCGTCGTGCCGGTAACGAATTCCTTTATCAAATTCTTTCGCGCGAAAACATTGAAACATTTAAGGAAACTTTCGGAGACCGCCCCAAGGGTAAGAAGAAAGTTGTTGTTACCTGTCCTCATTGCTTTACAACAATCGGTCGCGATTACGCCCAAAGTGGTTATGAACTTGAGATGTTGCACCACACACAGCTGCTCAACACTCTTGTTCGTGAAGGTCGCTTAAAGACGAGCCCACATAAAGCTGATCAGAAAATTACCTTCCACGATCCGTGCTACTTGGGTCGCCATAATCAGATCTACGCGCCACCTCGTGAACTTCTTGAAGCATCTGGTTGTGACATCGAAGAGATGCCACGAAATCAAGAGCGTTCGTTCTGTTGCGGTGGCGGTGGCTCTCGTATGTGGATGGAAGAAAAACTTGGTACGCGCATCAATCTCAATCGCGTGGATGAAGCGATCGCAACAGGTGTGCAAGAAGTTGCAGTCGGTTGCCCGTTCTGTCGCATCATGATTGGTGACGGAATGACGGCGCGCGAATCAGATGTTGAAGTCTTAGATGTTGCTCAGGTACTGCTGCGCAACGTCAAAACCGCTCCTTAGTTGTCGAGTACCTTCGTATCTGGTGTGCGGTAAAGGACTTTTTTATTCACTACTATCTCTACATCCACTAGATATTTCTTAATTGCAGGAATACTAAATGGAATTCCTATGCCGGGCCTTTCGGGAACCGAGATCA
>CANLHC010000071.1 GCA_947490625.1 Candidatus Nanopelagicaceae bacterium | reverse complement strand
CGTTCATCCTGTCCGGTGCAACCAACAGGCAAGTCGGTGATCTCATGATTGAGAAATACTCACCACTTCAGGTAAGTGCCCTGATTAGAAGCGTAGATCCAGGCTTTTATGACCCTACCGCCGAGCAGGCAGCGATTATTTCAATTGTCAGCAATCCATTCGAACCGGCCGTTGTTATCGCAGGTGCAGGATCAGGTAAGACCGAAACTATGGCATCTCGCGTTGTCTATCTCGTTGCCAATGGTTTTGTAAAACCTGATCAGATCTTAGGTCTGACATTTACGCGCAAGGCAGCCGGTGAACTCTCTGCTCGTATTCGCAAGCGTCTTCGTCAACTACAGATTGCGATGGAGAAGGCTGGCCTAGAAGTTCCCTTCACAACACTGGACACCTCAGTGACTACCTATCACTCATATGCCGGCCGCTTACTTAGTGAGCATGCAATCCGTTTTGGAATCGATGCCGACGCGCAACCGATGGGTGAGGCCGCACTCTGGATGTCAGCAAATACTTTGGTAAGCAACTGGAACGATCCAGATTTTATCTATGAAGGCGCTCTCAACACTGCCATTGATGATGTGATGGGGTTGGCATCTCTCGTTCTAGAACACCAAGTATCACTTGAATCAATCCGCGCAGCCGATGAAAAAACTTTGGCAGAGCTCGCACAATTCTCTGGCGGCCTTAACGACGAGGTACGAGCAGTTGCTCGAACAGCTCGTCAAAGAATTGCACTCTTGCCACTGGTTGAACGATTTATTGAGACTCGTCGAAGTGAAGGCGAACTCTCCTTCGATGATCAGATGTCACTAGCTGCAGATATCGCAATGAAGTTTCCCGATGTAGCAACAATCGAGCGTGGTAAATATGCCGTCGTCTTACTTGATGAATATCAAGACACATCTCAATCACAGGTACGTTTACTTTCAGCGCTTTTTGGTAACGGCCACCCTGTTACCGCTGTGGGCGATCCCTGCCAATCGATCTACACCTGGCGCGGTGCATCTGCTGGCACCATCGGCTCCTTCAAAGATCACTTCCCTAAGGCGCCCGGCTCGAAAGGGCGCGAAATACATGAACTTTTAACCACCTTTAGAAATGATGAAGCAATCCTTGAACTCGCCAATGAAATATCGCTACAAGTGCGATCACTGGGCGGGCTCGATGTCTCTGCACTCAAGGCGCGACCAGGTGCCGGTAAGGGCGATCTTGTTGTTGGCCTCTTTGAAACTATGGAAGCTGAAGCAACTGCCATCGCTGAATACATCCAACCACATTGGAATAACCCAGAGCGTTTAGTTGACGGCAGCAAAGTTCCAAAAAGTTTTGCAGTTCTAGTCCGTAAACGTTCGCAGATTCCAGCAATCCAAAGCGCCCTCGGTAAGGCAGGGATCGAATGTGACGTTGTTGGCTTAAGTGGCCTTGTTCATGTTCCTGAGATCGCAGATATTGTTGCGATGCTCTCTGTGATTGCTGACCCAGATGCTGGTGCGTCACTGATGCGCATTCTTACCGGACCTCATATGGCCCTCGGTGCTGCCGATATCGCAGCGCTGGGCGCTTACTCACGTTCTCTCGCTAAAGAATCTGCCAGCGATAGCAGATCTCTTGTAAAGAAAATTGTTGCAGGTAATCCAGATTCGGCCGAAGCCGATGATCAATTCCTTGGCTCACTCATTGACGCACTCGATGACATTGCAAAGGCAGATAAATCTCACTTTAGTCAGGTTGGTTACCAACGCCTTACCGAGTTTGCGGCAGATCTCAGACGACTTCGTTCGCGCTCTGCCGGAGCAATCACAGATCTCATCGCAGAGATTGAGCGCTATCTCAACCTCGAAGTAGAAGTTCTCTTGCGCGATGGCACGCGATCAGGTCGCCGACATATTGATCGCTTTATGGATGAGGCAGCAAAGTTTGCCCGCAACGGTGCATCACTCAATGCCTTCTTACAGTGGCTCTCGATTGCTAGTCGCGAAGAAGGTGGCTTGAAAGCTGGCGCCGCCGAAGTTAATTTTGATGCGGTACAGATCCTTACGATTCATAGCGCAAAGGGCGCCGAATGGGACCTTGTCGCAGTGCCAGGCTTAGCGCAGGGCACATTCCCAAGTGATCACAAGGGCGATCCCGATAACTGGATTACCAACGAAAGACATATTCCCTTTGCACTGCGCGGTGATGGCGGGCAACTTCCGCTCTTCTCGTGGAACGGTGCGACATCAAATGCTGATGCTGGAAAAGCGGTAAAGAAATTTAAGGAAGAGTGCAATACATTTAAAGAGCAAGAAGAGATACGTCTGGGATACGTTGCGATGACACGTGCAAAGACACATCTGATCTGTACATCATCGTGGTGGCGAGATGGCCAGAGACAAGTTGCACCATCATCAATTTTTGAGCAAGCACAATCTGTTGCTACGCGAGTGGGTCGAGTAATAAACCTCGAGGATGCCCCAATCGATGGTGCGAAGAATCCGCTCCGTGAAAATCCTGCCAGTGCAACATGGCCACATGATGCACTCGGTGACCGCCGTCAACAATTTGATAACGAGATTGCTCTCGTTCTCTCGAAAGCGCCCATCTCACTTGATTCAGCTCTAGCTGACTCCAGTGATAGCGAGGTACGTTCGTGGATTCGAGATAGCCAAGCAATCATCAACGAATTTGATAACTACAAGAACGCTCTGGCACAGGTTGCGCTACCTCCACGGTTAGCAACTTCTACATTGATTGCACTTCATGAAGATCCTGCCGCACTTGCACTCTCGATTCGACGCCCAATGCCACGAGCCAGCGATGAATTCTCTCGTCGTGGTACCGCTTTCCACTTATGGATTGAAAGACATTTCAATTCACTGACTTTCTTTGATGATGAAGATTTTGATCTGCTTGAACCGCTTGAAGCAGACCAAACCTTGGAAGAGTTAAAGAGCGCTTGGCTGGCCAGCCCTTGGGCTGGGCGCACACCACATGCAGTTGAGGTTCCTTTTGAAACTGTCATCGCTGGCGTTCTCATCCGTGGCCGGATTGATGCTGTCTATAAAGATGGCGATTTATATGAGGTAATTGACTGGAAAACGGGCTCGAAAAAGCTCGGAAAATCAGCAGCCATTCAATTAGCTGTCTATCGCTTAGCGTGGGCAACGTTGCAGAATATCGAGCTGGAAAAAGTTAGCGGAGCATTTCACTATGTACCAACGGGAGTTACTGATCGCCCAACAGATCTCATGGGACGCGATGAGTTAATTGCTTTGCTCGAACAGTTTTCTTCTTAGCTCAGTTTTAGCTCAACGGAGAGCGGTAAGTGATCGCTGACTCCAGTTGCAACAGTAGGTAGCTGCGTTGCAGCAATTGATGAACGAGCAAGAATGTAATCAAATTGAATCTTTGCACCCCAACTTGGATACGTTGCTTGAGTTGCTAATGATTTCCACTGTGAAGCAACGACAGGTAGATTCTTGGGCAAGTTCAGATCACCCACAATAATTGCCGTCGAATTCATTTCACTCTCTAATTCAGCTGCCCACCGTTTAATCGCCCGAAGTTGTTTGATGTTATAGCCCGGCACAAAAGAGAGATGTGTGTTAATTACAGTAATTCCATTTGCAAGAGTTGCTGCAAGAGCAACGCGAGGTTCATCTCTAATATAGATCGGACGAAGTTTTCCTGGCTTACCATCATCACCTGGCACCAAAAGTGGCATTCCAATAGGTGCGTTACCAAGATCTAAGCGATGCCATTTAATTACTTCGATCGTTGAAGCCAGAGCTATCCCGTATCCGCCTTCGATATCTACGAGTTTCTCTGAATCAGTAATGATTTTTTGATCACCAGCGCTCAGTTTTCTCCACTTTTCACCGGGGGTACCGATAATGCATGGCGCAAATGCGAAGTACCTAGCGCCGATACTTGAGGCAACTTCTGCTATTTGATTCACATGGCCGGTGCGCGCAAGTTGATAATCACATTCTTGAATTGCGATCACCGCAGGAGATAGTTCGGCAGCGATCTTTGCTCCGGCCTGGGATAGCGCCTCCACCTGCTCTTTGGGGGTGGGCGGGATGGCCATTCCATGCAGGATATTCCACGAGGTAATGCGCATAGCGAGCAGGCTAGTACCGTTGCCCCTTATGAGCGCGATCAACCAACACCCCTCACGGATCGATCGCGCCGGCCACCTCCGCGAAAACCCAACAACTCTTGCCCAGCTCTGGACGCGGGCGAAAATTCTGCAGATTGTCCAGGGGCGCCTGCCCAGCGATGGATACCTCAGCGCAGAACAGGTCGCAACCTTAATTGCAAGTGGTGAATTCAAAGAAGGCTCACGTTATTTTCTGGGGTTAGATGCCATCACAGAAGATCCATATTTTGCATGGGATACAGATTGGTGCGCGGCAAAGACCGATGAAGAGATGAAAGTTGGTTTAACAAGACTGCGTGAAGTCGGTGTTGACTTAACAAGTATTGATGCCGAACTAGCTATGCACGCAGTTGCCTTATCCAATTGGCACCAATCGCACCCATGTTGCGCACGATGTGGCGCACAGACTCGGGTCGACTTAGGTGGCGCGGTTCGCGTCTGTGATATCGATAAGAGCCAACATCATCCACGAACAGATTGTGCCGCGATCGTTCTTATCCGCGATAACGATGATCGAATACTTTTAGGACATCAACCCGTATGGCCGGAAGGACGTTTTTCTACCTTTGCCGGATTTCTTGAACCTGGTGAAACTTTTGAACAATGTGTTGCTCGTGAAGTGTATGAGGAATCTGGTGTGAGAGTTCGCGCCATCACATATCTTGGTTCACAACCCTGGCCATTTCCAG
>CANLHC010000070.1 GCA_947490625.1 Candidatus Nanopelagicaceae bacterium | reverse complement strand
GACTTTTACCAATTGCTAAGTCAATGAGTACGCCAGAGCTCCAGGTATTGAGAACTTCTGCTTTCTCTTCCGGGGTAAGAGTGGATGCTAAATCGTCAACGATTTCATCGGCATATCTAGCAAAACCGTAGAGCGCATGAACAAATGGCCGCTTTCCCTTTGGCAATAATAAGGTTGCAAGGTAATACGTTTTCCCATGTAAAGAGTTAAGCCTTTTACATTCGCTATACGATGCCCGCAAGGCAGGATCTAAAATCCCTGCAGCATCTAACTCGTTCATTACTTAACAGGTCCGACGATTCGTTCGGCGGCAAGGCGTCCTGAGATCAAGACCATCGGAACTCCCACTCCTGGCTGAGTTCCAGATCCTGCAAAAACAATATTTTCAAAACCGGCAGCGATGTTACGTGGTCTAAACGGTCCGGTTTGGAAAAACGTGTGCGCACTTGCAAATGGCGCTCCGCGCATCATTCCTTGATTCTCCCAATCAAGTGGTGTCGTCATTACTTCAGTCTCGATTCCAGCTGCGAAATCTGTATATCCGCGCTCTTCTAAGGTCTTCACCATCTGATCACGATATGGGCCAGCCTGCTTCTTCCAATCAATATCTGCATCCAAGTTAGGGGTCGGATAGAGAATGTAATACGACTCTTTACCGGCAGGAGCTAGTGCGGGATCGTCCTTACTTGGAATCGTGACAAGCACTGAAGGGTCTGTCATAAGAACTTTTTTATTAATCAGTTCATCAAAGACGCCATCCCACGACTGCCCAAAGTGAATATTGTGATGTGCGGTGTGTTCGTACTTCTTTGAAGATCCAACAAGCAAAGTCACGCAGGAGGGCGAATACTTGAGTCGCTTGATGTTCAGCGGAGTTTTACCGAGAAGATCGCGCCAGACAACCGGTAAATCTGGATTCATCACGAGGGCATCGCACTCATAACGCTCGCCAGTTGCCGTTGTCACTGCGCGCGCACGTGAATTTACAACTTCTACGCCGGTGACCTCTGTGTTGTATTTAAAGGTGACTCCGTGCTTTTCGGCCGCTGCCGCCAGCGCACGCGGAACTGCATGCATTCCACCCTTAGGAAAGAAGACACCATTAACAGAATCCATATATGCAATCACCGCATAGATAGCAAGCGCTTGCTGGGGGCTGACACCGGCGTACATTGCTTGAAATGAGTAGACCTTCTGCAGACGTGGATCCTTAAGGAACTGGTTTACCTTTGGAGCAAGTCGTCTAAAGCCACCGAGTGCGACTAGTCGAGCAAGGTTTGGGGTTAAGAGATTAAGGGGTGAATCAATATTGCGATCGATAAAGTCGTTCATCTCATACTTATATAGCTTTGTGACAAAATCTACGTAGCGACGATACCCAAGAGCTTCTTCAGCACTTACAGTTCGCCTAATTTCTTCTTCCATCTCAGCAGTATTTGCATGAACATCGATAACGCTTCCATCATGATAGAACGCACGATAGAGAGGCTTTACCGGTGTTAGTTCCAGCCAATCTTTCATATCTTCACCGACGCATGAGAATGCATCTTGAATGAGAGAGGGCATGGTCAGAACTGAAGGGCCAGTGTCGAAGGCGTAGCCATCTTTTTGAAGGAGTCCATTACGACCACCGGGAACGCTTTCGCGTTCTAGCACTGTCACCTTGCGTCCAGCACCAGCAAGGCGTAGCGCAGCACTTAAGCCAGCAAGACCAGCGCCGACAACAACGACGTGATCTGTTGGTCCCTTAATGCGTGCAACCATGGTGGTTCCTAACTCTTTCGCGCAGTTGCACTAGCTGCAAGTGCTGATAACAATTCTTGAGAATCAGGTGCAATCTCATGAGATTTCGATGCCTGCAAAGCGTCATATGTTAATTTCTCAATTAACCCTTCAACACTTTCTACAGCGCCACTTTCCATGATGATGCCCCGAAGTACCTCAATGATCTCATGAGACAGATCAGGGCGCCCGAGATAGGAATTCAGCTCGCTTCGTCCAGCATCGGTGGTGCGCTCCATCGCCATCGCCATCAAAACTGTGCGCTTCCCTTCACGCAAATCATCTCCGGCAGGTTTTCCAGTGATAGCTGGATCACCAAAAATCCCCAAGAGATCATCACGTAACTGAAATGCCTCACCGAGAGGCAGGCCATACTCAGATAACTTCCAGTTGAGCGGATTATCTTTGCTCGGGCTGGCCAGAGCAATCGCGGCACCTAAATGGAGCGGGCGCTCAATACTGTACTTTCCAGATTTAAATCGTGCGATACGGAGAGATCGCTCTACGCTAAAACTTTTCTCACCCGCCTCGCGAACATCGAGATATTGACCGGCCATCAGTTCGATTCTCATCTCATCATGAATCTCTAGCGCACTTAACAATTGTGCCGATGAGATTCCAGATGTATGGAGCATATGATCGGATTGCACCAGCGCAAGATCACCCAAGAGAATGGCAGCGGCGGCACCAAATTGCTCCGATAGCCCAGCCAGTGCTTGTTCTTGATGAAGGTTTTCAAAGCGTCTGTGGATCGCAGGTTTTCCGCGCCGGGTATCGGAGGCGTCCATAAGATCATCGTGAATGAGGGCGCACGCTTGTAAGAATTCAAGACTTGCAAATGCTTTGATCTCGTGTGGCCCCACAACTTTGCCAGCTGCTCTATGGCCTGCGTATGCAAAGAGCGGACGCAATCGTTTTCCTCCGTCAAGAATGAACTCTTCTAACCCATCGCAGACGGGGGCTAATTGCGAACCAATAGTTGTCAGATGTATCCGCGCATCGGCGAGGTATGACGCCAAGGCTGCCTGTACTTGTTCGCGTACCGATACAAGTTCATCCATAACCTGACTATTCACGGGGGCAACGGTACCCTGACGACGTGAGGATGCGACCTGAAAAGACTATGTACTCATTTGAGTTTTTTCCACCAAAAGATCTCGCTGGGGAAGAACGCCTGTGGCAAGCTCTAGAAACTCTGGCACATCACACCCCTGATTTCGTCGCCGTCACCTACGGTGCAGGGGGTGGAACTCGAGACCGAACCATTCGCATCACTTCAGAGATCACAGCACGCACCAAGATTCCAACCGTTGCACATCTGACCTGCGTTGGTTCAACACGTGCAGATTTAATTGAAATTCTCAATCGTTACACCGATGCCGGAATAAAAAGCATTCTGGCACTTCGCGGAGATCCTGTTGGTGGACCCCGCGCTCCATGGACGCCGGTAGATGGTGGACTCACCCATGCCGATGAATTAATCACTCTCGCGAAAGAGCATGGCGATTTTACGATTGGCGTTGCAGCGTTTCCCGACGGACATCCAAATTCTGGAGGAGATTTCAACAAAGATATTGATGTCTTGCTTCGAAAAGAATCTCTAGGCGCTTCATTTGCGACCACTCAATTTTTCTTCGAGATCGATAAATGGAAACGCTTAGTTGACACCTTAGAGTCTCGCGGTTCAGAGTTACCAATTATTGCTGGAGTATTGCCGGTCACCAATGTAAAGCTACTCACGAAGATGGCAGAACTTGGTGGAACACCAATTCCTCAGTCGATAGCCGCGCGGTTTGCTGCGGTTGAAGCTAACCCAGATGATGTTCGTAAACTCGGAGTAGAGATTGCACTAGATCTTTGCAACGACCTTATTGATGCAGGTGCGCCGGGAATTCATTTTTACACGATGAATAGCTCGACTGCCACAAGTGAGATCTTTACGTCTCTACAAGATCGGCGCTAGAAAATGAAGCGCGAAGAATTTTTCACAGTGTGGTCGAAGCTTCATCTAGGAGCTGAAGTCTCGGGAATAGTTAAAGGGTGGCTAACTATTTCTTACGGAATCGCTCGAGCACTGAATCTTCTACGCATTACCCCCAACATGCTTACCCTGGGAGGGATTCTCTTCGCAGCGGCGGCACTGTTTTATCCAACTTCAGTTATCGCTCTGATCTGTTTAGTCCTCTCGCTTATCTGCGACGGGGTCGATGGAAGCGTTGCCATTATTGGAGAGCGCCATAGCAAACTCGGGGCGATCGCCGATGCAATTGCGGATCGAATCACTGAAGCGCTCTGGTTTATTGCTCTTTATCAATGGGGGATTCCAACAGAGATTTGTTTAGCCCTCTTTGCACTTGCCCTCACACAAGAGTATGCGCGTGCGCGCATGGCTTCACTTGGCTACGATCAGATTGGTGTTGTGACCATTGCAGAAAGACCCGTGCGAGCTAGCGCTATCGCAATCTTTATGGTTCTTGATTTACTGAATTTTTCCTTCGCCCCGATAGCTATCTATATCTTTACAGCGATGGCTCTCTTTAGTGTCTATCAAGTGATGAAGGCTGCCCGAGGCTATCTCGTTCAATAATTGCTTGGGCGACAATTTCTGCACTGAGTCCTACTAGCGGGAGTCCACCACCAGGATGGGCCGATCCACCCACGCAGAAGAGACCCTTAAGCGGGCTTCGGTTCTTTGCGCGATTAAATGCGCTGCGGGCTCCATTGCTCGAAGTTCCGTAAATTGAACCACCGGGCGCCATGACACTTTTTTCCAAATCTGCAGGTGTGCGAATCTCCAAAAGCTCAAGTCGGTCACGAATTGAGATTCCCCGAGATTCAATCAGATCAATAATCTTCTGCGCATAACTTTCTGCAACAGCGCGATTATTCCAATCGTATGAATCTGAACCGTGTCGAGGTGCATTAACTAAAACAAACCAGGCTTCATGCCCAGCCTTGCTCACCATGGTTGGATCATGCGGTGCACAGATATAGATTGTCGGATCTTCGACCGGAACCTTTTTAGTGAAAATTGCTTCAAATTCGTCATCGTAATTTTCCGGAAAAAGTATGGTGTGATGTTCAAGCGG
>CANLHC010000069.1 GCA_947490625.1 Candidatus Nanopelagicaceae bacterium | reverse complement strand
GGCGATCTCATGTTGATGGAGAAAATTCTGCACGAGTTTGGCGAAATTGAAGGCGTTGAACGAGTACGCCTTTCTTATCTTCAGCCAGCGGAGATGCGACCTTCACTATTGCAAGCGATGATCTCGACAGAAAAGGTTGCACCTTATTTCGATCTCTCATTTCAGCATGTCAGCCCCACACTATTGCGCCGTATGCGCAGATTCGGCGATAGCGAGAAATTCCTCCATCTCATTACTCAGATTAGAGCGCTCTCTCCAGAGGCAGGAATTAGATCTAATTTCATCGTGGGCTTTCCCGGTGAAACTCAAGAAGATTTTGATGCACTCGCTGAATTCATCACCCAAGCACAGCTAGATGCAATTGGAATCTTTGGTTACTCAGATGAGGATAAGACCGAGGCGCTTGACCTTTCAGATAAAGTCGATCTTGAGGTGATCTCAGAGCGAGTGGAATCACTGTCATCCCTTGCCGATGAGATGGTTTCACTTCGAGCAGCATCGAGAATCGGCCAGCATGTACGCGTTTTAATTGAAGATGCGGAAAATCAAGAGGGGCGGGCAGCCCATCAGGGTCCCGAAGTTGATGGCACCACTTCATTTGTCGGCACATCCTTTAAGGTAGGCGACTATGTTGATGGAGTTGTTACCCAATCACTGGGAGTTGATCTGGTGGCGGTAGTCGCATGAAAAAGTATTTTTCTCCCAACGCTATAACCATGGCAAGAATTCTCCTCATCCCATTTGGTGTCTATGCAATTTTCAAAAATGGGGGAGACGATTCCACGTGGCAAGTCATTGCATGGACCATCTACTTCTTCCTTGGTCTCTCTGATCTCCTCGATGGATACCTTGCACGGGCAACTAATCAAGTAAGTGAACTAGGAAAATTCCTTGACCCAGTTGCCGATAAGGCTCTGATCGGATCAGCGATGATCTCTCTTTCTATCCTTGGTCGTTTTCCTTGGTGGATTACTGCAGTGATTTTGGCGCGCGAGATCGGAATAACGATCTTTAGATTAGCTGTCATTAAGCGTGGCGTTATCCCTGCTAACCGCGGCGGAAAGATCAAGAGCACCTTCCAAAGCTTTGGTGTTGGCTTCTACATGTTGCCGATGCCGACAGAACTTTTCTGGTTTAGAGATGGCTTTATGGCGATTGCGATTATCTTAACCGTCGTGACGGGATTTAATTATGTACGATTGGCCCTGAAGAAGTAGCTTCCACAAGTTCTGTAAATGTAGAGGGGATAAGAGATGTCACTTGCTCCTGAAATTTCGGCGATGGTGAGCGAGATCATTTCTACCCTTGCAGCGCGTAATGAAACTCTGGTGACGGCAGAGTCAATTACTGCAGGTGGCTTAAGTTCGGCAATCACATCAGTTGAAGGATCATCGCAGATATTTCTTGGCGCGATCGTGGCCTACCAAAATAAAGTAAAGTCAGAGATTCTTGGAGTGGATGCTGCACTCATTGATGTGCACACTGTCTATAGTCAAGTGATTGCAGTCGAAATGGCAGAAGCAGTGCGTAGAAAATTTGGTTCTACCTGGTCGATTGCAACAACAGGCGTTGCGGGTCCAGGACCCTCCGATGGGATTGCTTCCGGAACTGTCTGGGTGGCCATCGATGGCCCGGTAACCCATAATCTTGAACTTTCCCTTTCGGGCGGGCGCGAAAGCGTACGAAACGCCACCGTTGCCACTGCAATCGGCTCATTTGCGCGTATCCTTAGAACACGAACACAAGAAGGGGGATGACCATGGCGCTTTTACGCGAAGCTGTCGGTAGCTCTCTTCGTGCTGCGCGCACAGAACAATCACGAACTCTTCGTGATGTCGCACGCGAGGCTCGTGTCTCACTTGGATATCTTTCAGAGGTCGAACGCGGACAGAAAGAAGCGTCATCAGAGCTTCTTAATTCAATTTGCGAGGCCCTTGGCCTTCAACTTTCAGCGCTCATGAGTGATGTCACTTTACAGATCGCATCGAGCGAGATCGCAAAGCTCACCGTTGTCGACGCAGCCTAAATACGCCGCACAAGGCGCAACTCATCGCCGTACCGAAGAGGCAATTCTCTCTGCAACTAAAGATTTAATTGCACAATCAGGGGCTTCAAAAATTTCAATGATTGATATCTCTGCACACTCGCAAGTTGCGCGCGCAACGTTATATAACCATTTCCGAGACAAGTCAGCGGTCATTGAAGCGCTATTAGCTTTTGAAGTGGCTCGCATCATTGAAGGGTCAAAGCTGGCGGGCACTCCTGCAGATGCCCTTGAATCCATTTCGATTGCAATCTCTTCCGACGGTGCGCTAGCTGGATTGCGCCAGAATGATCCAGCCCTCATCGCTCAACTCCTCATTCATAGCGAACATCCACTCTATTTGGAACTTGCCCGCACCATGTATGCACTTACTCAATCTCAGAGCGCTACAGGCCTTGCGATGCGTTGGCTATTGGGTCAGGTGGCGCAACCCCTGACACCTGAGCAATCTCGTGACCAGGCAGCGCTACTCGTTGAGAGCACTCTCTTTTAGCTTATGCATGTGCAAAGAGATTGCATCTGATGAGAATTTCAGATCTGCGCAACCGTATTGAAAATTCTTTTGGTCCAGAGTGGGCCCCTTCGTTCTGCAAAGATATTGCAATTTCAGAGCTAGGAAGTAAAACCGTTGACGAAGCTCTTGCCGCTGGCTTTGAACCCGCAGATATTTGGCGAGCGGTATGCCATTCACACCCAACTGAGACCCTTGCATACAAGTACTAAATGCAAATAATTTGCAGAATGTCTTAATGCAGGTCACATCAAAAACTGTAGCTTTGGTTTGCTTCTTTTATTTGTAGCATCTACAGTTTGCCACATGTTTACAAAGAGACGCGTGATTGATTTTTGCCGCGTCAGCACATCTATTTGTTGTTAATTCGCTTCCGCCTGCCTCATCTGCTTTAACATTTTTTACCAAAAAACCCAACCAAAAATGAAGAGGATTACTATGTTTAAATCAAAGAAGAAGTACGTAGCGCTAGCAGCATCAGTTGCTGTTCTGGCGTTGACAGCCACATCATTTACACCGGCTCAAGCCGCACCAAAGAACCTCGCACGTGCAGTCGTTCAGCCAGATTGGCTTGAGAAGAATTTGGATGACCCAAAGGTAGTAGTTGTTGAAGTCAGCACCGAGCCTGGCATCTACGAGCGCGGTCACATTAGAAATGCTGTCAAGATCACCTGGCACACAGATTTAGTTGATACAGTCAATCGCGATGTTGTATCAGCTGCGAACTTTCAAAAGTTTGCACAAGCTGCAGGCATAAGCCAGGACTCCACAGTTGTCTTATACGGAGATAAGAATAACTGGTTTGCTGCCTGGGGAGCGTGGATTTTCAATCTCTACGGAGCAAAAGATGTTCGAATTCTAGATGGTGGCCGCATCAAGTGGGAGAAAGATGGTCGTGCTCTTACAACAGCAGTAACTACAAAGACAAAGGGTAACTTCACAAGTACTCGTCTTGATAAGACTATGCGCGCAACTCTGCTTCAGGACATTATTCCGGTAGCTAAAAAGCGTGTGAAGGTAGACTTGATTGATATTCGCTCTGCAGATGAATACAGTGGCAAGATTTTTGCTCCAGCTGGATTCCAAGAATTAGCAGTGCGTGCCGGTCACATCCCAGGTGCGATCAATGTCCCTTGGGGCCTAAACGTTAACGCTGACGGTACCTTTAAGCCAGTTGCTGACCTGAAGAAACTTTATGCAGATAAGGGCATAGATGGGAAGCAGCCAATTATCACGTATTGCCGTATCGGTGAGCGTTCTTCGCTGACATGGTTTGTATTGAGTGAAATTCTTGGATACGACGTCAAGAATTACGACGGTTCATGGACTGAGTATGGAAATACAGTCGGAGTTCCAATTTCGAATCCTTCAGGAACGATCTGGGGTAATTCATAATTTCTACAGACTCTCAACTCAGTAGGGGCTCCAGCACATCTGGGGCTCCTGCTGAGTCTTTGTCTTGGAGCCGAGGCGATACCTTTCGGACTTCAGCTGCAGTAATCATCGTTGCAGGATTGCTCGGCCTTGCCTACATCCTCTCGGGTCGTGAAGGTACAGGCGCACAAGCATCATTCTCACTCTTGATCGGAATCTCTCTCGGAATAATTTTTGAGCGAGCTCGGTTCTGCTTCTTCTGTATCTTTCGAGATGCTATTGAAGATCGCAATACGACGCCGATCCTGTCGGTGCTCAGCGCAATCGCAGTCGGTAGCGTTGGGTACGCAATCCTCTTTGGTCAGTTTTTACCTGATACATCGACTGAATTCTTCCCGCCGAATGCTCATATCGGACCTGTCAGTTGGGTGTTAGCAGTTGCAGGGTTGGTTTTCGGCATAGGAATGACACTCTCAGGTGCATGTATCAGCGGTCATCTCTATCGCATCGGTCAGGGATCATTGCGTGCTTTCCCTGCACTCTTTGGTTCTCTCATTGGCTTCGGATTGGGCTTTGCTAGCTGGAATAAGCTCTATCTATCATCGTTGGCAGAAGCGCCAAAAACATGGTTGCCCCACACATTTGGCTATGCAGGTTCGCTCTTTATTACCTTCACCATCGTGCTCATACTTGCTCTCATCGCTCGTCGCTGGCGTGCTACCTCGGAACCTATTTCTGCTGAGCCTTCGAAGAACTTTTACACAGCCCTGATTGTTAAGCGTTGGCCGCCACTCTTATCTGGTGCCCTCGTTGGAGTCGTTGGAACTGTTGCATACCTTCGAATTGAACCTCTTGGTGTTACGCGACAATTAAGTACAACGGCGCGAACAGTTTTAAGCGATCGCGGTTATCTTCCTGAGACTCTGGAAGGTTTAGATGTGATGAAGGGTTGTATCGCTGTTATCAGTTCAAC
>CANLHC010000068.1 GCA_947490625.1 Candidatus Nanopelagicaceae bacterium | reverse complement strand
CTTACACGCACCTTTTCACCCTTACCAATTTTCATTGGCGGTAATTTTCTGTGGCACTATTCCCGCGGATTGCTCCGGGTGGGCGTTACCCACCACTTCGCTCTTTGGAGTCCGGACTTTCCTCGGTGTCTTGCGACAACGCGGTGATCCGGGCGACTCTTCTTGGATTAAGGATACTTGCATCGGTTAAGTTCTTGTAATCAGCAGCAGAATAAGCGAGAGTTCACGGGTGCAAACAGGAAGAGGCGTCGTCTACGCACGCAATGGAGGCGCTGCTTCGAGCCAGCCGCTGGCTGTCAGTGCGGCAATTTCAATTCTCAAACAGGGTGGCTCATTTATTGATGCTGCGATAGCACTGAGTGCTGTCCTTACCGTCGTTGAACCTGCGGGTTCGCACCTGGGTGGAGATGCATTCCTTGTCACTCATCATGCGAAGAGTAAAACTAACCTGGCATTTAATGGCAGTGGTGAGAGTTCACACGCTGCTACTCCTGAAAACTATGTCAATGGAGTTCCACTGCATGGATATAAAGCAGGAACGGTTCCAGGACTGGTCTCTACCTGGTTTGAAGCACATGAGCGTTATGGAACGCTACCGATCTCTCAGCTATTGGCCCAGGCAATTGATTTTGCCGAAAACGGTTTCCCTGCAAGTGCTGGTTTCGTTCGAAAAATGGAAGCACATCTTGCCGCCTACCCTGATACTCAATTATTTGCAGGACTGGGAATTAAGGGCAAGGTAAAGATTGGTGATCTGATTGTTCAGAAGGATTTGGCGCGATCACTAAAAGAAATTGCAGCAGATGGTCGTTCGGCTTTTTATGAAGGTCGAATTGCATCTCAGCTCGTAAAAGGTTCTGAAGGCTGGTTTAGCGCTGAAGATCTCAAGGCACACACCACTCGTGTGCTTGAACCTCTCTCCATTAAATACCGGGACATCACAATTTATGGGCAACCTCCACCAAGCCAAGGAATGGTCTTGATGGAAGAGCTCTTGATTAATGAGAGGTTTAACGTTGCTGAACTCTCTGAAGCCGACCGGATTCACCTTGGTGTCGAATCAAAGAAAATAAGCTTTGTAGATAGATATGAAGTGCTTGCAGATCCTGAAATTCTTTCAGTTAACACTGAAAGAATTCTTTCTAAGGATCACATTGACCGACGCGTCCAGGGTATTTCAATGGATTCTGCTGCTGTAGATATCGCCCCCGTGAGCGAAGGTAGTGATACAACGTACTTTTTGGTCTCTGATTCCCAGGGCAATGCAGTTTCATGGATTCAATCGGTCTTTTATGCCTATGGAAGTTCGTGGGTAATCCCGGAAACTGGAATTATTTTGAACAATCGCTTAACAGGTTTCGTAATTGATCCTAAGGCTGTGAACGTTATTGCACCGGGAAAGCGTCCGGCACATACTCTCAATGCATTTACGGCTGTGCGAGCAGATGGATCTTTATATCTTGTGGGTGGCACACCTGGTGGAAATGTGCAGGTGCAAAGCAATCTGCAATTAATCACAAGCATTGTTGATCTGAAGCTCAGCGTTCAAGAAGCTGTTGAAGCGCCTCGTTGGCAACATCTGGAAGCCCCGGGGCTGTATAACGAAGTAGAGGCGGGACCGGGCGTTCTACAGATAGAAGATCGTGTACCAGCGAATGTATTTGAAGAACTGCGAGCCAGGGGACATGACGTTCTACCGCTTCCAGCATGGGGGCACGGATCTGCAGCTCAGCTCATGGAAGTTTTAGAGAATGGAACTTTTGCATTTGGATCAGACCCTCGTTGCGATGGACATGCTTCAGGTCTTTAACGAAAGTGGCCGCGCTCTGAAAAGCTGCGAAGAGCGCGTAAACCATCGGATGGCCACATCGAAATTGAAGTAATCGAACAAGGTGTTGCATCCATATGAAAGACAGCATCCAGCGGTGCGTGAAGTGCAACGCTGACGGCGCTCTTAATGACACCATTGTGTGTGACTACGCAAACTTTTTGCCCCGGATATTCAGCTAACAATTTCTCCATTGCCGCTTCAACGCGAATACGTGCCTGATCGTAGGACTCTCCCCCACCAGGTTTGTGAGCCGATGAGTTAAGCCATGCCTGGTAATCCTCTGGGAACTTCTCACGAACTTCATCGTTGGTAAGTCCGTCCCAACTGCCGAAGGAGAGTTCGTACCAAATTTCATCAAAGATAATTGGTAATCCGGTTGCCTTAGCAATCGCTTCTGCCGTCTGGCGCGTGCGCTGAAGTGGTGAAGCAATCAGAATTTCGGGTGCGATCTTTGCGATCTCTTTTGCCACTGTTGCAGCTTGTGACAAGCCTTCTTCGGTAAGTTCTGGATTAAGTGGACCAGTACCAGAGAATTTGCGCAGTGGAGTCAAAATTGTTTCACCGTGGCGCACAAAATAAATCATTGTTGGCTCTTCATTACTGCGCAGACGATCGGTGAGGTAATTCTCTTGTACCTGCACCATCGGCTCATTTGCCTGACCGCCATCGAGTGCCTTATTGGCTAAGCGATCAGCATGTGAATTTTCATCGCGTGGAATCCACTTATATGTCACCAAGGCTCCTGGGTGGGCATCGCGACATTTCTTTGCAAGCTCGCGCATATCCGCATGCTTTACCTGCCAACGACCGGACATCTGTTCCACAACGAGTTTTGAATCCATCGCTACTTCTACTGTTGCAGTCGGATCAAGTCCGTGAATGTGGGTAAGACCTGCGAGTAAGCCGCTGTATTCAGCAACGTTATTTGTGGCAACTCCGATGACATCAAAGAGTTCCGCGACAATCTTTCCGTTCTCGGTAACAACAGCGCCGTAGCCTGCTGGTCCTGGATTTCCGCGCGAGCCACCATCTGCGGTGAGTTTAAATGAGCGTGCCATCTCTTAGAGTCCACGCACCAATATGCAGCGACATTCTTCGCAACGAACTACTTCATCCTCGGCCAGTGATGCAATGCGCTGTAATTCAATGTTATTGACCGTCAAGTGACAGCCTTTGCATTGATTGCCGACAAGAGCGGCAGCACCTGTCCCATTATTTGATGCCCGGATCTTCTCGTACAGGGCAACTAGTTCTGTACCAATCGATGTGATTTCAGAAGCACGCTCACTCTTTGTAGCGTCAATATCTGCGTTGATCACGGCGAGAGCGTTAGCCTTCTTAATCTCAAGCTCAGTGATCTCTGCCGCCAGTGCACTCTCTTGCTCTGAGAGCTCTGTGATGCGCGCCTTGATTCCATCGATGCGCATCATGATCTCAAGTTCAATTTCTTCAAGCTCTGTGCGACGAACACCTAAGGTGCCAATTTCATGCTGTAGTTGTTCTAACTCTTTCGGTGAAGCGGAACCGGAGGCAAGTCGAGCCTCGTCGCGATTGATTCGCGTAACGATCTGCTCAACATCACCTTCGGCGCGGGCAAGCTCTCGCTTCACATCGCTATGTTCTGTTTCTGCTGCAATACGTAGATCGCGGGCATTATCAGCCTTGATCGTTAATGAATGAATGGCTGCGATCTCAGGGAGATTGGCAGCCTTATTAGTAAGTGTTGAATATGTGAAGTCAAAGTTCTGGATATTCAGAATCGCGTGTTGCTCGCGCAGTGTTGCCTTCATAGTGCCCATCTTAGTCATTAGCCATCGACACCGAATCCATTGGGAGCAGAATGAGCCGAGATAAGGCGATCCACGCGTGGAACCGGTAAAAAACCACAGACTCTATGCTCGATAGAACTTAAATCGAGTTAGTCGGCCCAAAAGATCCAGCCCAGGGCTTATGAATCAAGGTGAATCTCTATAGAATTTTGGGATGAAGTTGCGAGTGATTTTTTCTCTACTTATTGCACTTGCCCTCATCACTCCTCACGCGGCTGCTGCAAATCCAAAGAGTGGCGCTAGCTGCAAAGCTGTGGGTTTAACTCAAGTTTTTCAGGGCAAGAAATTTACCTGCCTGAAAAGTGGCAAGAAGCTGCTATGGAATAGAGGGGTGCCAGTAAAGAAGCAAGGTCCTTCAACTCCCAACACAGCTCAGGGTTCAATTCAAGAGCGTGCGATTCAAAAGATGAAACAGGAAATGAAACCACAGAAAGTGGGTAACCTGTTTCGATATCACTACTCTCCGTCTGCTGTTCAAAGTTTTAAAGATTTGCTAGAAAGCGATCTGGATTATGCGATGTCTTTTTGGGCGAGTGTCTACAAAAATCCTGACTTATTTAATGTCTTCTACGGCACCGAAAAAGACTTAGATTGGTTGATTCAAGCATGGAAGCCCTATGGATTTGATAAAAACGTAGGTTTTGCAAATGACTTCAGAGGCAGGATAGAAAGAGAGGGGAAATACTTAAATGCGGGTGCAGTTCCATCACAATCAGATGCGAGCCATCTTTCTATTCTTCGTCACTCATCTCTGCCCACTCGGCCAGATTCGTTCGTATCTCACGAAAATGTACACATAGTCCAGCAATATCTCACTAACTACCGCACTGGACAAATGCCTTGCTGGTTGCGAGAAGGAAGTGCGAATCTATTCGGTAACTTTACTATGGCTGAAAAATTCGGTGCCGATATATATAGCCAAGCTAAACAAATCGATATGAATAATTACTTAAGGGGCACTAGCGGAGTCGAGATTCGTAAATTCAGTGAGTCTGAATGGCTGACACACCTCAAGAGCCTTGAGGGGAACTTTCAAGGCGGATGTGATTACATTTATCGATTCTCTTATGGAAGTGGACTACTTCTGTCCGAGCAACTAATGGCAGAGCACGGATTTAGCAAGATGATGGATTTTTGGCGTGCATTTGGGTTGGATAAAGATTGGCGGACTTCTTTTCAGGAAATCTACGGGATAGCCATTGATGATTGGTATAAAACTAAAGCTATTCCCTACCTTATGAGTGAATATTCAAGAGTGAAGCCTTAGTACCGGTCTTTAAACTATCTAGATTACAGAACTGGTGCCCAGCGGTCATTTGGGATGATGGGATACCAACCTGGTCGTTGTGGATCTTGATCGTAGGGATATCCACCGAGTTCTTTATACAACTCGGAGTACTGAGCTAACTTATCTCG
>CANLHC010000067.1 GCA_947490625.1 Candidatus Nanopelagicaceae bacterium | reverse complement strand
CCACTTTGTGAGTATCTCCGCAACAAATCCAGCCCACAGGTATCGACAGAACTAGCGAAAAATCCGATACTTACGCTGTGCGATCAAAATTCACCGTTCTACTCGCCCTAGCGATAATGGCCGCACCCCTGCATGCCACCGCTGCAGTAACGGCTGGATCACCATGTAAAAAGATCGCCAGCACAACTATCGCTGGAGGGAAAAAGTTCACCTGTATAAAGGTCGGTAAAAAGTTGGTGTGGAACAAAGGTGTTCTTCAGAAAGCATCCACGAAACCAACACCTACTCCAACAACTCAAAAGCTCGATTTTCCAATCTCTCCCGAAATCCAAAAACTTGACCAACTAGTTCAACAAGCATTTAGTGCTGCAAAACCAGCGGAAGCAAACATCGATATCCAAGTTGGTCCTGGCAAAGAGAGCGCACAAATCGCTGAGATTGCAAAAGAAAGTCTCAATAGTGCGCTCTTGATGGCATCCATTTTAAAGATCAAGCTCGTCACACCTCTAACCGTCTACATTGGAAATCGAGATTGGCTCACACCGAAGATGCCTGCCGGCACGTGGTGCGCTGACCCCATGATCGGTGTTCCAGGACCAGCAGGCGGAGGCTTCTGTGGATTAAGTACTCGAGTTATTTTCCTGAGCGTTGATGGTCTGATGGAAAATGATGGCAAGAAAATATCCCGTGACTTCACCAAAACTCCTGATCGCCTCTTTATCTCATTTGGTTTTGTTCACGAGCTACTGCATGCAATGCAGGGCGAAGCGTCAATGCAGTATGCCCAATACAAAGGCAACTACAACCCATATTGGCTCAATGAGGGCGGAGCAAACTTTGGAGCCATGATGTCGCAGGCCTACCTGTACAAAATTCCTTTCTCACAGATCCGCGTCTACATCGCAACTTACTCATCATGTGTACTTTCTCAAAAACCGACCTTGATAAAAGATTTCATCAAAAACACTGGCCAGCCAAACGTATGCGGCCCTTATTACGATGGCTATCTCTGGACTGAGTATTTGGTTGCATCCACCGGTGATTTCGGCGCAATGGTCGATCTCGCAAAGCAGAACGAAAAAGTTGGTAGCGAACTCACCTACGACCCAAGCAAGCCGGATGAATTCGAAGAAAAGAAGCTCGCGCTTTCAATGAAGTATGGCTACGCCATCGATTTCAACACCTTCATCACCAATGCCCAAGCCTATTCAGATGCCGCCACCCTGCAGCTTCGCAAATGGTTAAGCGCAAATAACCCCATCTACCCACAAACCCTCTAACCTCTACACGTACGCTTTCGGGGATACGTTAAAAAGCAACGCACATTAAGCTGTTCAGCCAAGCACTACATCTTCTTAAAGGTTTTACCACCGTTAATTGACTTGTAAATTGAATTACCTGACACAACGGCAATGATTTTTGAAGATTGAGTCACGGTTGAAAGATTTTCAGGAAAATCACTCACCTTTTTCCATGTCATACCCTGATCACCAGATCGATACAAGCTTTTTCCCGAAGTCGCGAGCAGGCTATTGCCAAGCCAATCAATGGATGTAAATGACAGCGCAGAATCAATAGCACGCATTGTTGTGAATGATTTCTGCGTTGAGATGAGTTTTCCTTCGCGCAGAGCAAGTGCTACGCCCGCCTTGGTCGGATTAATTGCAATACTGCTCAACAAGTTCTTACCCCGACTAACCCAGCTCTTTCCTGAATTCTTGGAATAGAGCAAGTCGCCGCTTCCTGAATCAACTCCATACATATCGCTACTCGCACTTTCTAGAAGATGAAAATCAACTTCTCCCTGCAGCCCCAACTTCTTCCAGCTCTTTCCGCTATCTGTCGAAAGAAGTAAACCCACGGGTTCTGGTAACTTCGAACCGACCCCAGGATGTCCGCTTGCATACAGGCGCTTACCGGAAACAGCTAATCCCATGATGTCGAATTTTTCTGGCCCCATTGATTGCACAGTCTTTGCATCCACATATCGAAAAAGCCCTTCATGGGTCCCCAGAATTACATCATCGCCAAAGGCGCGCACGCTATGAATATGTGAAATCGTGCCGATGCTCTGCCCAGATCCTGCTGCTGGATTAGTCCCGAGAACAAGAGTGCCAAAAAGTAATCCCACAACCCTTGAGATCTTTTTACTCTTTCTCATCGATCACACTCTTCCCGCATACGGCATCATGCCGGGCATGCTGTAGATATTTGAATACTTCAAACCACTCTTAGTTGATCTCGCTTCCCACATCATCTCGTTTCCGGCATAGATACTCATGTGGTGAATTTTGCTGGTTGTTCCGTCATAAGAATAGAAGAGTAGGTCGCCAGGCTGCATCTCTGATAAGGGAATCTGTTTGATATATCTGTAGTAAAGCGCTGAGTTCAAACGATCCCAATTCGGCCAGCCAAGACCTGCTGACCTATATGCAGCATAGACAAGTCCAGAACAATCAAAAGAATTCGGACCTTCATCTCCCCATACATATGGCTTACCCGCCAACACCTGACGTTTTGCAAATTCAACAGCTTTTAATCTCATCGCCTCCGTCGTGCGTGAAGAACTTACTCCAGTTGGTCCGCCTGCGCGCCACACTCTTGATTGACCCGTCACCTTCGTCGCTTCATTCGCTCGCGCCTCTTCCAAGAGTGCAAGCTGGCGACGTTGCTCGAGAGTTACTCGAACTTTTTTGGCAGAGGCTAAATCTCGCTGCAACTTATCTTGAACTGCCTGCAGCTTATCGACCTCTTTCTGCTGTTCGGCCTGAGCATCATCTGCCTCTTTCTTGGCAGCGGCCACTCGTTCTGTGACAACGCGCTGTTCTTCCTTTGCCGCATCGGCGACAACCTTGGCTTCCTGAGCAGCCACTTCTGCAGCCTTAAAGCGGGTAAGTGTTGTTTTATTCCTTACCCCTAAATTTTCAATCGTTGATAAACGATCAATCATCTCTTGTGGCCCATTTGCACTTAAGACTGCCTCAAGATCGCTCAACCCACCACCGGATGTGTAGGCATGAATCGCTAATTTGCCAATTTCGCGATGTGTGGAAGCCACAGCTGCTGTCGCCTCTTGAAAAGAAGCAGCAGCCGCCTTTGATTTCTTTGTCGCAGCTACCAACTCTCCTTGGGCGCGCAGATATTTAGCTCGTGCATCCGATGCAATCTTCGATAGCGCTTTGAGATTTCCCCGTGCAGCCTCCAGTCGCTTAAGGGCATCGGTAGCAATCTTCTTCTTTGCCGCCTCTGCCTTCTTCGCAGCCTCAATTTGGGCCAGCGTTGGCTTAGGTGTTGCTGAGAAAGCATTCGGACTCGGCAGAAATAAGCCACCGACAAGAACAAGAATGAGAAGCGAACTAATTTTCATCTTCATATTCTTCTAGCCCCCACAAATGGTTTCTTTCCAAACATTAAAGTGAAATTCACGACTTCAACTCTCTTACCTGGTCGCGGTGCCTGCACCATTTTTCCCTTGCCCATATAAATCGAAACATGGCTAATTGGCTTACCAAAGAAAAGAAGATCCCCTGGCTTTAGCCCTCGTGATGAAATTGATTTGCCATATCTGATCTGCATCCTCGATGAATGGGGCAGCGACACCTTTGCCTGCTGGAATGCACGCATCGTCAGTCCAGAACAATCCCAACGAGTTGGACCGGCTGCTGCCCATACATAAACATCGCCAACCTGCGAAAGTGCATACTTAAGTGCGATGGATCCACGAGAATTATCACCCTTAAAACTCTGTGCAAACTTTTTTGATGAGGTAAGAATTTGCCTTTCACGCGCTGCTTCTTCTCGTGCCAAGCGCTCGCGGTCTTCCTTCTTCAACCCTTTGAGAATCTTCTGGGCCTTAACTAAATCAGCCTTTGCATTCACAACCTGCTTATTGAGTCTTTCGCGCTCAGCTCGCAATTGTGCAGTTCTATCGGCCACCACAAATTGTGATGCCTCAACCTTCTGTTTCGTTGTCGCATAATCACGTAACTGCTTCGAGTAATTTCGCGCCAGCAAATCCATTGTTCCAGCATCAGATAAATACTTCGTTGGGTCAGATGAAAAGAGCAGATTTAACCCCTCACTAAATCCACCGGATGTGTACTGAGCAATCGCAATGCGCGATAACGTAGTACTGGCAGCATCAAGCTCCTTACGCAGGATCGCCTCACGACTTTCCAGAGCCCCCGTCTCACGCTCTAACGCTTTAATGCGAATCGTCGCCTCATTGGCGGCTTCAAACTTTTCAGCAGCCAAAGTCCTCAGCCGATCAACTTCACGCTGAGCGGTCTCCACCGATGGCGCGGCCTGAGCCACGCCGGGACTTAATCCCACTAGCAATATAAGAGTTATCAAAAACCTAAACATAGAAAATCCTCTTCTCGCAGAACACGGACAGTGGCGAGAAGGCTCCTAGATTCGGCAGACCCCTAGCTGAGGCAGAGAAAAACCGTTACCTGACCACCGATTAACAAGACGTAACCGTGACCGTACCCTTAGCGCTTCACTTTTCATTCGAGATCGCGCACTAAGCACCCTGAGCAATAACTTACCGCCGAGAACGAGAACGAGAAAAAAGATACTTGCACCAATCTCGCGGAAGAGCGATGAGCCGATAAAACCTGCGGAAGTTAAACCAAGAACCGCACCCTCATCACTTACTCCCAGGCCATGTCCTACACCATGTTCATGACTCACTTGGTGAGCAGCAACGCTCGCGTTCTGATTTACATGACATTGATGTGCGATAACAAAGACTGCCGAAACGATGACGATGAGTATCGCCATGCTTCCTGCAGCCTTTGACAGTGGTGAACCTGTGCGCAACATAGTTAAAAGTTTAGCAACGCCCAACCCACATCTGCCCTATGAACCCGCATATTCACAAGATTCCCCGCGTACACACGATTAAGGCTCACAAGAAAGAGGCTCTAGGTGACTAAATCCCAGAGTCTCAGAACGTGGTGCTATTCTGAAACTACTTAGTCATGGAAGAGCTACAGAAAAAGACCTGCAGGTAACACTGCAGGTCTTTTTTCTTTCCCTCGAGTAAAACCACTGCCCACCAAGTACGATCAACACATGACCTTCCGCACCCTCACCGCAGTAAGTGGCATCGCAATAGTCCTGATCTATGTCATCGGATCCGGGCTCTGGGTAAACACTGGCGATAGTTGGTATGCCAACATCAATAAACCTTCATGG
>CANLHC010000066.1 GCA_947490625.1 Candidatus Nanopelagicaceae bacterium | reverse complement strand
TTTATCTACAGTGTTTACTCAGGTGCAAAATTTATTATTGCGGGAACACCATCGGGTGTCACTCTTGCACCTGAAGGTGGCGCCCATCAATCGACAATTACACCTTCGGTTGGAATGGAGTTGCCAGGGGTAGTTCTGATGGAACCAGCCTATGCACAAGCTCTTGATTGGCTTCTCTGCGATGCGATCGCCCATGTTGCTGGAAATAAGAAAGATACAACTCCCGATCTTCGCCCGAACGAACTAGCGTTTTATTTCCGCCTTACAACTCGCCCTATTGATCAAGCTCCATTTACGCAGGCACGCGAACGCCTTGGTGATGCGCTGCTTCGTACCCAAGTTTTAGCTGGTGCATACCGACTCGTTGACGGTCGCAGCACACCTGGCTACATTGTTGAAGATCCACACGCACCAGTTGTCCATTTGGTTGCAACCGGTGCTGTGATGCCCGAAGTACTAGAGGCAGCGCGCGAATTATCAAGTGAAGGAGTTGTCGCTCATGTTATTGAGGTGACATCACCTGGTCGACTATATGGAAGTTGGCAGAGAACTCTTAAGCAGGGAATTCGCACAGCAAGCACACCATCATTTCCTGGCGCACTGCGCACAATTTTCTCAGAGCGCGCTCCAATAGTTTCTGTCCACGACGGTGCTTCACATGCAATGTCATGGTTGGGCTCAGCTCTTGGAATGCCACAGGTAGCAATGGGAGTAGATACGTTTGGGCAATCAGGAACAATCGCTGATCTCTATCGAATCCATGATCTCGATAGTGGCTCGATTGTAAATGGAGCACTCGCTGCTCTTAGTCTGGATGTGTAAACCCATTGATTCTCTTCACCGATTCTACTTCGAGAGGTAAAAGCGATAAACTATGTCCGTGACTAACTCTTCTCCTGGTGCAGCATTTCGTAAGGCTCTGGCCGAGGAGAACCCGCTTCAAATCGTAGGCACGATCAATGCCAATCATGCGCTCCTTGCAAAGCGCGCCGGATATCGAGCAATCTATCTTTCGGGCGGCGGCGTTGCCGCAGGCTCCATGGGTATCCCTGATCTGGGTATTACGACTCTTGAAGATGTCCTGACAGATGTTCGTCGAATTACCAATGTCTGCGACACCCCGCTATTAGTGGATGCAGATACCGGTTTCGGTGCCTCAGCATTTAACATCGCTCGCACAGTCAAGGATTTAATCAAGGCTGGGGCTGCTGCGATGCATATGGAAGACCAAGTGGGAGCCAAACGTTGTGGACACCGACCAAATAAAGAGGTCGTTTCAAAGGCTGAGATGGTTGATCGCATTAAGGCTGCTGTAGATGCTCGTACAGATGACAATTTTTCAATCATGGCACGCACCGACGCAATTGCAATCGAAGGAATTGATGCTGCCATCGAGCGAGTTCATGCCTATATCGAAGCAGGAGCAGATTTAGTCTTCCCTGAAGCGATTCGCACTCTTGAGGATTACACCAAATTTAGCTCAGCGGTTTCAAAGCCAATTCTTGCCAACATTACTGAATTTGGAATGACACCACTCTTCACGCGAGATGAACTCGCTGCGCACGGAGTAAAGATAATCCTGTACCCACTCTCTGCATTTAGAGCAATGAATAAGGCAGCAGAGAATGTTTATGAAGCGATTAGGCGCGATGGAACGCAGTCTGGCGTGCTAAACACTATGCAGACCCGCGAAGAGCTCTACGACAGAATCAATTACTACAGTTATGAGAACGCACTGGATCAGTTGCTCGACGATAAATAGAAGCGCGTTGAAAAGCGAGAGGAAATTACAATGGCCGATTTTAAACCGAAGAAATCTGTGGCGTTATCAGGAGTTACAGCTGGCAACACCGCTCTTTGCAGCGTAGGGAAGAGCGGAAACGACCTTCACTATCGCGGATTTGATATCGCGGATTTAGCCTCACACTGCGAATTCGAAGAAGTCGCTTACTTATTGATTCATGGAAGTCTGCCAACAAGATCTGAACTAGCAAGTTACAAAGCAAAGTTAAAGGGCCTTCGCGGACTTCCTGATTCAGTCAAGACCGTACTTGAGGCTATCCCAGCTACGGCTCATCCGATGGATGTCATGCGTACAGGTGTTTCAGCACTTGGTTGCGTTACTCCTGAAGATAACGACCACAACGAGTCAGCGGCAAAAGAGATCGCAGATAAACTCATTGCTTGTCTCGGCTCGATGCTCGTCTACTGGTATCACTTTGCTAATTCAGGAAAAAGAATTGAAATCGAAACTAACGATGAATCCATTGGTGGACACTTCTTACACATGTTGCACGGAGAGGCCCCCAGCAAGCTCTGGGAAGACTCTATGCACGCGTCACTTATCCTCTATGCAGAGCATGAATTTAATGCGTCAACATTTACCGGTCGCGTGATTTCAGGAACTGGATCCGATATCTACTCTGCCATCACTGGTGCAATTGGCGCACTTCGCGGACCTAAGCATGGTGGAGCAAATGAGGTTGCCCTTGAGATTCAGGAACGTTACTCCACCCCTGATGAAGCTGAAGCAGATATTCGGGCACGCGTTGCCAATAAAGAGGTAATCATCGGCTTCGGGCATCCGGTCTACACAGTCTCAGATCCTCGTAATGAGATTATTAAAGAGATCTCACTCAAGCTGTCAGAAGATCAAGGTAATACCCAACTGTATGCAATTGCAGAGAGAATTGAATCAGTGATGTGGGAAATCAAGAATATGTTCCCCAACCTCGATTGGTTCTCGGCAGTTTCTTATAACCAAATGAAAATCCCAACGGCTTTCTTTACGCCAATTTTCGTTATTGCTCGTACTACAGGTTGGGCAGCTCATATCATCGAACAAAGAATCGATAATAAAATAATTAGACCGAGTGCGAATTACACAGGACCAGAAGATCTGCAATTCATTCCAATAGAGAAGAGATAATCACAATGTCATCGCACGTAACAAAATCGAACCTTCCCTACGATAAAGAGATCGTTGACATCGTTGATTATGTGATGAATTACGAGATTAAATCTCCTGTCGCATATGAGACTGCGTGGAATTGCTTACTCGATACCCTCGGATGTGGCTTAGAGGCTCTGGAATATCCTGCGTGCACAAAGCTCCTTGGACCAGTAGCCCCTGGTGTCACTGTGAAGAACGGCGTAAAAGTTCCTGGAACAAATTTTGAATTAGATCCTGTGCAGGGAGCGTTCAATATTGGCGCCATGATCCGCTGGTTAGATTTTAACGACACCTGGCTGGCAGCTGAATGGGGTCATCCATCAGATAACCTCGGTGGAATTCTTGCTACAGCTGACTGGCTTTCTCGCACAACAGGTAAAAAACTTACGATTAAAGATGTGCTTACTGCGATGATTAAGGCCCATGAAATTCAAGGGTGTATCGCTCTTGAAAACTCATTTAACAAGGTAGGAATAGATCACGTAATTTTGGTTAAGGTCGCTTCAACTGCCGTTGTGGCAGGAATGCTTGGCTTAAATCGTGATCAGATTCTTGCAGCAGTGTCATTGGCGTGGGTTGATGGTCAATCACTTCGAACCTATCGTCATTTCCCTAACGCCGGCTCCCGTAAATCGTGGGCTGCTGGAGATGCCACATCTCGCGCGGTGCGCCTGGCGCTCTTGGCTTCAACCGGTGAGATGGGTTATCCAACCGCCCTGACTGCAAAGACCTGGGGTTTCTACGACGCATCCTTCCGCGGAAATTCCTTTACCTTCCAGCGTGAGTACGGCTCATATGTCATGGAGAACATCCTCTTTAAGATCTCCTTCCCAGCAGAGTTCCATTCACAAACCGCAGTTGAAGCAGCTATGACTCTGCATTCGCAACTGGCGGCTAAGGGTTTGTCAGCAAGTGATATCAAGAAGGTGACAATCCGAACACACGAGGCATGCGTTCGCATCATCGATAAAAAGGGACCACTGAATAACCCTGCCGATAGAGATCACTGCATTCAGTACATGGTTGCCGTGCCACTTATTTTTGGTCGCTTAACCGCGCGTGATTACGAAGATGATGTGGCATCAGATGCTCGAATTGATTCTCTCCGCGAGAAAATCATCTGCGTTGAAGATACGAGCTACACAGCCGATTATCACGATCCAGCTAAGCGTTCCATCGCGAACGCCATCACAATCGAACTCAACGATGGCACAATTCTTGACGAAGTAGCGGTGGAGTACCCAATCGGCCATGCACGTCGACGTAAAGAGGGAATTCCGCTTCTGATTGAGAAGTTTAAGATCAACCTCAATCGAATCTACGATAAAGGTCAGCAAGGTAAAATTCTTGCTCTCTCCCTTGATTACGACAAGCTTACAAGCACGCCCGTGAATGAATTCATGGACATGCTCGCTCGTCCATAACGCTAAAGAACAGCGACCGTATGCTTATCGATGAAGTCCCAGTCATATTCAATACATAGGCCTTCACCGGTCGGCGCCATCACATACCCATCCACGATATTGAGTTGACTCTTTGTTCCAAAGAGGAAATCATCAAATGGATACAAAGTTTCAAAGTATTCACAGTTGCTAATGGCAAGTGAAGCGTGAAGCTGCACTTGTTCTAGGCCATGATAAATAGTGGTGTGAAGCTCGCACTGCACTCCATGCGCCTCAGCTAAGTGGGCAGTCTTCATTACTGCAGTGATTCCCGCACGCCATGAAACGTCGGTACGGACGATATCGACGATGCCTTCCTTGATGCAGTGAGCAACGCTGTATTGATTTCCAGCGATTACCTCGGTGCCACAGATTGGAATATCAAGTTTTTCACGCAACTTCTTTAGACCATTGAGATTGACATCTAATAGCGGTTCTTCGAGCCACTTATAACCAAGACGCTCAAGTTCACGACCTGCCTTGAGCGCCTCTTCATACGAAGCCATAATCACTGGATCTGCCATCAAAGCAAAGTCATCTCCGACAGCTGCTCGTACTGCGCGATAACAGGCGATATCTAGATCAAGGCCCCCTGGTGGGTGCAATTTGTAACCCTTATATCCCTTAGCTTTTACTTCAAGTGCCTCGCGTGCGTAATCCTCAGGGCCATCGAGAAACATGGAAGAGACGTATAGAGGTACTTTTTCACGCGCTGCACCGAGAACTTTATAGACAGGCAGATGCGCCATCTTTCCAACAATATCCCAGCATGCGTTATCAAAGGGAGCATAGGCATAGATAGGAACATGGTTCC
>CANLHC010000065.1 GCA_947490625.1 Candidatus Nanopelagicaceae bacterium | reverse complement strand
AATCGAATTTATGTTGTCGCCCCCAGTACATCAGATACGCGATTGCCGTACGTCACCAAATCCTGCGGGGGCTTTATCTATGCAGCAAGCCTGATGGGTGTAACCGGTACACGTACGAGCGTTTCATCATCTGCTGCCGATCTCGTCGCCAGAATTAGAACGACTACCGACACTCCAGTAAGTGTCGGACTAGGTGTTTCAACGAGAGAACATGCCCGATCGGTCGCAGCGTACGCCGATGGGGTGATTGTTGGTTCAGCCTTTATTAATGTCCTATTAGAAGCAGCCGATGAAGAATCCGGCCTCAAAGCGGTGCGAGAATTGGCTGAGCAATTAGCCATGGGAGTACGTGAGGGTCGATGAAAGATTTATCGATCTCTCCCAGTATTTTCAAGTACCCTTATGGAGAATTTTCTCTCGCAGAGCAGTCCACAGTACAACTAACAAGTGAGGTTCAATGATGAGCAAAGTGAAGAAGAACTCTGTAAAAACCCAAGGCGGCGACCCATTCACACGCTGGCTTGTCATCGGCATGGTTGCACTCGTTCTTGCAGTGGGAACCTTCTTTTTTCTCACAAGTGAGGAGAAAGAAAGCAACGCCTCGCTCGTAGCTCTCGAGTCATTTTCTCCTATTGGAGACGTTCCAGCCACTGTGGATCCAGCTCAGGGAGATGGCATTGTCTTTAACGCGGGACTGCCATTGCGCATTAATGTATTTGAAGATTTCCAATGCCCAATCTGTAAACTTTTTGAGGACCCAATCGGTGGATATCTCACATCACTGATTACTGAGAAGAAGGCAGAAGTTGTTTTCCACCCATTGTCATTCCTCGGTAATGGTCAGAAAGATGATGAATCTATCGGTGCGGCCAATGCCGCATATTGCGCCGTTGACGAAGGCAAGTTCCTAGATCTCCATAAAGCGCTCTATGACGTTCAATCTAGTGTTGAAAATTCCGGATTCCTCAGTGACGATACCTTGATCGCCATTGGAGAGAAAGTCGGCATCTCTTCTCAATCCTTCTCTGACTGCGTGAAGAATAAATCTAAGCTAGTTAATGTCGCTGCAGCGATGGAGTCAATGGATCGCTATGAGGTAACTGGTACTCCAACAACGTTGATTAATGGAGAAGTCTGGAATCGACAGAATCCTACCTTTGATGTCAATGAGTTTAGAGCCGCGGTTGAAGCAGCTATAAAGTAGCTCGAGAGTGATATCTCGAAACTTTGCTCGTTCAATCCCTTCACCTAGTTCGTCCTACATCGAACTAGGTCCACTGACGCTACATTTTTACGCGCTCTGCATCATCGCTGGAATCGCCGTTGCCATCTGGCTAGGAGATAAACGCCTTCGTGCAGTAAATCCAGCGCTCACATCTGTTGTTGCAGACGTCGCTTTCTTCGCTGTGCCTTCAGGAATTATTGGTGGGCGTATCTACCACGTCATCTCAGATCCTTCAGATTATTTTGGAAGAGGCGGTAATTTTCTCGATGCCTTCGCTATCTGGAAAGGTGGACTTGGGATTTGGGGAGCAATCTCACTTGGTGCATTAGGTGCATATATCGGTTTTTTACGAGCGAAGAGATCTCGTCCAGAGATTGATTTTCCAACATTTCCACAACTACTCGATGCCCTTGCTCCCGGAATCTTGATTGCGCAAGCGATCGGTCGAATTGGTAATTGGTTTAATGTTGAGCTCTTTGGAGGACCAGCACAAGGTTGGTGGGCCCTTGAGGTACCTCTAGCTTCGCGGCCCCGCGGTTACACCGAATTTGAAACTTTCCATCCGACCTTCGCCTATGAAGCCATCTGGTGCCTTCTGATTGCAACTCTCTTAATTGTTTTCACATCGAGACTGCGGCATGGTCAGACTTTCGCACTCTATATCGCCTTGTACTGCCTAGGACGTTTCTTCATCGAAGGTGTACGGATTGACTCTGCCAATGAATTCTTTGGACTGCGCCAGAATGAATGGGTGAGCGTCGTAATTGGACTCGCCGCACTTGCCATTTTTGCGAAATTGCAGAAAAAGAGTTCAAAGATTTAATCCCTCAGGTACTCTTTCCGACATGGGATTAGAGGATGTCTATCAAAGGAATCTTCACCACCGCACGCATCGTGCTGGTTGGTTGCGCGCAGCCGTCCTTGGCGCAAATGATGGAATCGTTTCAACGGCAAGTTTGATGATCGGTGTGACTGCAGCTACCCCAGATGAAAGTGGTTTTATTGTCACTGCAGGTGTTGCAGGAATTGTTGCTGGAGCAATGTCGATGGCAGTGGGTGAATATGTTTCAGTGCGTTCACAAAATGATGTGGAAGACTCGGATCGTCATTTAGAGATTGAACATTTAGCGTTAGATCCCGAAGGGGAGCTGCTTGAATTAACCCAGATCTATATGGATAGAGGGCTCACGCCGGAGTTGGCAAAGCAAGTTGCTCAGCAGATGCACGATCGCGATCCGCTGGAAGCACATCTTCGTGATGAGTTAGGACAGACGCCTCATAGCAAGGCTCGCCCGATGCAAGCCGCTGTGGCATCTGCTGCGAGTTTTACTGTGGGAGGGCTAGTTCCTTTCGTTGGTGTTTTTGCACCGACACCTGGCGCGATTGCGCTGAGCATTGTTCTCTTTGCCCTGATTGGTCTTCTCTTTACCGGCATCACCAGTGCAAAGATCGCGGGCAAGCCAGTGTTGGGGCCAACTGTCAGAGTGCTCATTGGTGGGTCGCTCGGAATGGCAGTCACAGCCGGAATTGGGCGTCTCTTTCACATATCCCTTGGCTAGGCGCGCTTGACCTACCAACCTTGCCTCTGACTTGATACCCTTTTCCTCGGGTCAGCGTTGTCCCGTTGATGTAACGGAACACGACAACAGGAGATTTATTCCATGGCTCTTCCATCCACATTTCCAGCAGCGCAAGGGTTATATAACCCTGCAAACGAACATGATGCCTGCGGTGTTGCCATGGTTGCCACACTGAACAAAATTGCAACGCATGACATTGTTGCCCAAGCCTTGACCGCACTTCGTAACCTCGAACATCGTGGTGCAGCAGGTGCTGAACCCGATAGCGGAGATGGTGCAGGAATCCTTATTCGCATCCCAGATGCCTTTTATCGCGCCGTTACCTCATTCGATCTTCCTGCTGAAGGAAGCTATGCAACAGGTATTGCATTTATTCAACAAGGTTTCGATCCCACTTCACTCATCCAAAAACTAGCAAAAGATGAAAACCTTGTCGTCATTGGTTGGCGTGACGTACCTACAAATCCTTCATCGGTGGGCTCAACCGCACGATCTGTAATGCCAATTTTTAAGCAACTATTTGTTAAGTCAGTTAATGGAGAAAGTGGAATCGCACTTGACCGTATGGCTTTTGCGCTACGTAAGCAAGCAGAGCACCAAGGTGAAATCTACTTCCCATCATTTTCATCTCAGACAATTGTTTATAAAGGAATGCTTACCACTGGCCAGCTAGAAGAATTCTTTCCAGACCTCAGCGATGAACGTGTTGTTTCACCATTAGCACTTGTTCACTCAAGATTTTCCACCAATACCTTTCCGTCCTGGCCTCTTTCCAGACCTCAGCGATGAACGTGTTGTTTCACCATTAGCACTTGTTCACTCAAGATTTTCGACCAATACCTTTCCGTCCTGGCCACTGGCTCACCCATATCGTTTCATCGCTCATAACGGCGAAATCAATACCGTTAAAGGAAACCGTAATTGGATGCGCGCACGTGAATCACTTCTAGCAAGTGATTTAATTCCTGGTGATTTATCTCGCCTCTATCCAATCGTTGAAATGTCTGGAAGTGACTCAGCCTCCTTCGACGAAGTTTTAGAGTTGCTTTATCTTGGTGGCCGATCATTGCCGCACGCAGTACTGATGATGATTCCGGAAGCCTGGGAGAATCACGCAACGATGTCGAAGAAACGTCGTGATTTCTACGCATTCCATTCATCATTGATGGAACCTTGGGATGGACCAGCGTGTGTGACATTTACAGATGGCAACCAAGTAGGCGCAGTGCTTGATCGCAATGGACTACGCCCATCCAGGTTCTGGGTAACGCGTGATGGCCTTGTAGTTCTTGCATCTGAATCAGGAGTACTTGATTTCCCAGCAGATTCGATTGTTCGCAAAGGTCGCTTGCAGCCTGGCAAGATGTTCTTGGTTGATATCAACGCTGGTCGAATTATTGAAGATGATGAAATTAAAGATTCGTTGGCTGATGCCGCCCCGTATGGAAAATGGGTTGAAGATGGCGTAGTCAAACTCTCTGACCTTCCAGCGCGTGAGCACATCATCTATCCGCACTCATCAGTGCTTCGTCGTCAACGTGCATTTGGTTACACCGAAGAAGAGCTACGCATCATTATCACGCCTATGGCAAAGGGTGGGGGAGAAGCGTTAGGTTCCATGGGAACCGATACGCCAATTGCAGCGCTCTCGAATAAGCCTCGAGTACTCTTTGATTACTTCACGCAGCTATTTGCGCAGGTAACTAATCCACCGCTGGATGCAATTCGCGAGGAACTTGTCACCAGCTTGGCCGGATCCATTGGACCAGAGCACAATCTTCTCGATCCTGGACCGCAATCCTGTCGCCAAATTAGTCTTCCTTTCCCTGTCATTGATAACGACGAGCTTGCGAAAATCATCAATGTAAATGCCGATGAGGATTATCCAAATCTTCAGTCTTACGTTGTCCGTGGGCTTTTCCCTGTCTCAGGTGATGGAAATACGCTACGTATGCGTCTTGAAGAAATTAAGACTGAGGTCAGTGCCGCAATTGCAGATGGTGCGCGCATCATCGTTCTCTCCGATCGCAATGGAGATGCCGAAGACACACCAATTCCATCACTCTTGCTCACAGCTGCAGTTCATCATCACCTGATTCGTGAGAAGACACGAACAAAGGTAGGCCTTGTAGTAGAAGCCGGAGATGTTCGTGAAGTGCATCATGTCGCACTTCTTATTGGGTATGGCGCAGCTGCGGTAAATCCATATCTTGCGATGGAGAGCGCGGAGGATCTTGTTATTCAAGGAGTGATTACAGGAATTACTCCCGAGAAGGCAGTTCACAACATTATTAAGGCGCTTGGAAAAGGCGTCCTCAAGGTAATGTCGAAAATGGGTATTTCAACGATTGCTTCCTATACGGGTGCACAAGTCTTTGAGGCGATTGGTATTGCTCAGGATGTTGTTGATGAATTCTTCGTTGGTACAACGTCGCGATTAGGTGGTGTTGACCTAGATGTGATTGCCGAAGAAACTATCAGGCGTCATCACATTGCATATCCACCAGGTGGAGAAGTCCCGGGAACCAAGCGACTTCCTATCGGAGGCGAATATCAATGGCGCAGAGATGGCGAGCCACATCTTTTCAATCCAGAAACTGTCTTTACTTTGCAGCACGCAACTCG
>CANLHC010000064.1 GCA_947490625.1 Candidatus Nanopelagicaceae bacterium | reverse complement strand
AACTGGGGAATGAATACGGGCGATATTTTGATCGACACTTTAACTTTTCCTATTGCAACAGGGCAGGAAGAGACTCGTCGTGATGGACTTGAAACAATTAGCGCCATCCGCACATTGAAATCTGAATATCCTGATGTTCAGACAACGTTGGGCGTGAGTAACGTCTCCTTCGGACTTAACCCAGCAGCGCGCGTTGTTCTTAACTCTGTTTTTCTTCACGAGTGTGTTCAAGCCGGTCTTGATTCAGCGATTGTCCATCCATCAAAGATCATGCCACTCGCTCGAATTGACCAGGCACAGAGAGATGTCGCCCTTGACCTGATTTATGATCGCCGCAGATTTGAGGGTGAAGATTGCACCTACGATCCTCTCACGGCTTACTTGCAACTTTTCGAGGGCGTCGAACTAGCCGCCTCTCGCAATATCAGAGCTGCAGAGCTCGCTGCACTTCCTCTTGAAGAGCGACTACAACGCCGAATCATCGATGGGGAGAAGGTAGGCCTCACTGAGGATCTCGATCTGGCGATGGCTTCATCAATTGCACCATTAGCAATTATTAACGATCACCTTTTGGAAGGTATGAAAGTTGTCGGCGAGCTTTTCGGGAAGGGCGAGATGCAGCTTCCCTTTGTTCTTCAATCAGCCGAAGTGATGAAAACTGCGGTTGCCTATCTAGAACCTCATATGGAGAAGGCTGATGACGAAGGACGTGGCTCGATACTTCTTGCGACAGTCAAGGGCGATGTCCACGACATCGGTAAGAATTTGGTTGACATTATTCTTTCGAATAACGGATACCGGGTTGTCAATATAGGTATCAAGCAAACGATCAATCAAATTATTGATGCGGCACAAGAGTCTGACGTTGATGCGATTGGAATGTCAGGTCTACTGGTTAAGTCGACTGTCATCATGCGCGAGAATTTGGAAGAGCTCACTTCACGCAAACTCGATCAGAAATGGCCGGTAATTCTCGGAGGCGCAGCTTTGACTCGTGCTTTCGTTGAAGTTGATTTGGCTGAAAGTTTCCCTGGTGAGGTTCGCTATGCCAGAGACGCTTTCGAAGGTTTACATCTGATGGATGCAATCATGGCGGTCAAGAAGGGTGTACCTGGTGCCGCGCTTCCTGCATTGCGTGAGCGAAAAGTGAAGGCAGTTGCAAAGGAAACGGTTGATGAACCAATCGATACTCAAAGAAGTGATGTCGCAACTGATTGCACAATCCCATCTGCACCGTTTTATGGATCAAGAATTGTCAAAGGAATTCCACTTGCCGATTACGTAGGCATGCTTGATGAGCGTGCGCTCTTTATGGGTCAATGGGGGCTCAAGGGAGCACGCGGTGAATACGAAGCAATGGTTGAAAACGAAGGTCGCCCACGTTTACGTTCACTCCTCAATGATGTTCAATCGCAAGGATGGCTCAATGCGGCAGTCGTCTACGGTTATTTTCCTTGCGTGAGCGAAGGAAATGATTTAATCATTCTTCATCACGAGGGCCCTGATAAGGGTAAAGAGCGCACACGCTTCTCATTTCCTCGACAACGACGTGACCGCAGACTCTGTCTCTCGGACTTCTTTGCGGCAAAAGACTCTGGAAAGATAGACACTGTCGCCTTCCACGTTGTCACTATGGGAAGCGTTGTCTCAGAAGCCGCTGCTAAATTATTTGCCGAGAACAAATATCGCGAATATATGGAGCTGCACGGGCTATCCGTTCAATTAACTGAAGCGCTAGCTGAGCATTGGCACGCCCGTATTCGCGAAGAACTTGAGGTTCGCAATGAAGATGCGGCGGACTTAGCCGGAATTCTTGATCAGGGTTACCGCGGATCACGATACTCATTTGGTTACCCTGCCTGTCCTGACATCGAGCAACAGGTCCAACTCTGTGAGTTGCTAGAGCCAGGCAGAATCGGCGTCGAGCTATCTGAAGAATTCCAGTTGCATCCCGAGCAATCAACCTCTGCAATCATTGTTCACCATCCAGAAGCAAAATACTTTAACGCGAATTAACTCTATTTCAATGACATTTAAGGCAGCATTTTTTGATATGGATGGCCTCTTCCTAGATTCAGAACCACAATGGCATCTTTCTCAGCAAGAGATTTGTGCGCGATATGGGTATGCATGGAATGACGATGATCAAAGAATTTGTATTGGTGGCCCGCTTTCTCGCGTTGGTGAATACATTGCGAAAGTGTGCGCTCACGACATGACGGGTGCTCAGGTTGTAGAAGAGCTCACACAGATGATGCTTGTGAAGCTTTCATCCCACGCTGAATTAATGCCGGGAGCATTCGATGCGGTCAACCGCGTTCGTTCAATTATGCCGGTAGCTCTCGTGAGTGCGAGCCCACGAAATCTCATGGATGCGGCACTTTCAACTCTTCCACAGGATTTTTTCTCCTTCACGATAAGTGCTGACGATGTAAAGAGAACAAAACCTTTCCCAGATCCATATCTCATGGCAGCGGAGAAGATGGGTTTATCCCCAGATGAGTGTGTGGTCTTTGAGGATTCGCTGACGGGGATCTCTTCAGCGCTAGAAGCTGGTTGTGCTGTGATCGCGGTTCCACATTATGTAGATGTGATCGAAAAGAGCAATCTCAAGGTCATCGAAACCCTCAACGAGGTCGACGGAGAAATGCTCAAAGATTTCTATTTAGCGATCTAATTGTGCGCAGGACAGATCGTTTTAAAGAAACACCAATCGCATAGCTTGCTTGGTTTTGGCGGAAAATGGTCCTTTGCGATTGCTTCAATAATCTCATCAGCTATCTGAAGCAATTTCTTCTCTGTCGACAGTAACTCTTTTTCGTTCGGTGAACTGCGTACGCTGCGTGCATCACCAAGATAATGCAGAACAAGAAGTGATGGAATGACCCCATGTAAACGCCAGTACAAGAGCGCATAAACCCGAAGCTGGAATAGAGCTTTCTCTTCCCATCCTGGTTTGGGAGACTTTCCACTCTTGTAATCGACTATGCGCACTTCACCGGTTGGAGCGACATCGATGCGATCAACGTAACCATGGAGATAGATCTCGGTTGTCAGATCCTGTTCGAGATGCATTTCTCGATGAGTTGCCTCAAATGAATCGGGTTTTTCGAGAACGAAGTAGTTTTTCAGTAGAGCCGCAACTCGATCTAGCCATTCCTTTTCATTGAGTACGAGAGAAGAAAGTTCAGGTTTATGAGTTACCTGATCTTGCCATCGTGAAGGTGCCATAGTTGTTGCGTTGTCCAGAGTGCGCTCTTGCGCAGGTAGATCAAAGAGGTCTTCCAGAATCGTGTGAATCAAGGTTCCGCGTTCAGCATCGATGCTCGGTGGTTCGGGGAGAAGTTCGATCACCCGGTACTTATAGAGTCGAGGACAGTTATTGAATTCGCTTATTCGACTAGGGGAGAGGCGAATCTGAGTCACAGTGGTGACGATACCGCTACGGATACGGCCTTCTCGACATAAGATACGGCTGTGTCGAAATCTTCTGAAAACTCTATTTCGGGGGCGAGAACCCCGGGCTATTTTGCTTTAGGGGATCGTATTCAACTGACAGATCCAAAGGGGAAGCTGTATAGCTTTACCATCACCGCGGGTAAGGAATGGCACACACATAAAGGGTGGATAGTCCACGATGATTTGGTGGGATTGCCCGAAGGATCGGTTGTTTCCACCACAGCAGGTTTGAAATTCACTGCATTTATTCCACTTCTTTCTGACTATGTTCTCTCGATGCCACGCGGTGCAACGATTGTTTATCCAAAAGATGCGGCAATGATTATTGGAGTTGCCGACGTTTATCCTGGATCGCGCGTATTAGAGGCTGGCGTTGGAAGTGGAGCATTATCGCTCTCAATCTTAAGAGCAGTTGGAAGCGAAGGCCTTCTGCATTCTTTCGAACGACGCGATGACTTTGCAGAAATTGCGCGAAAAAATGTATCCGACTATTTCGGTTCTATTCCAGAGAATTGGTCACTCACAGTCGGCTCGGTCCAAGATGCGCAACATGGCGAGACGTACGATCGAGTCATCCTCGACATGTTGGCACCATGGGAGTGTGTCGAGATGGCTGCCAACGTACTTCGTCCAGGTGGGGTCTTTCTCGCTTATGTTGCAACAACCACACAGCTTTCTGCCACAGCAGAGGCGTTAAAAGCTGATGGACATTTCACTGAACCAGAAAGTTCCGAGACAATCGTTCGTGGGTGGCACCATGAAGGATTAGCGGTGCGGCCACAGCAGCGAATGATCGGCCACACTGGATTTTTGATCCAGAGCAGGCGCATGGCACCGGGTGTAGATGTTCTTGCTCGTCGCAGAAGACCTGCGAAAGGTGCCTACGGTGTCGCGGAAGAGTGAGCGACTAGTAAATTTAACAATTGCACTGTTGGCAACAAAGCGATACCTCACGAAATCAGAGATTTTTCGCACAGTAGATGGATACGAAGGAACTCCTGAAGCCAAGGAGAGAATGTTTGAGCGGGATAAAGATGATCTCAGAGGGCTTGGCATTAACATTGAACTAGGTAGCTTTGATCCTCTCTTTGAGGATGAGGCAGGATATCGAATTACCTCTTCTTCCTATCGATTAGATCTAGGCCCACTTGATGGAAGAGATGTGGCACTGCTCTCTCTCGCTGCATCGGCATGGTCGGGGGCGGCCTTAGAAGATGAATCCACCTCAGCTTTAGTAAAACTCGAATCAATCGGAGTTGATTCTGATGTGGAATCACTATCGCTCTCACCACGTATTGGAGCCACTGACTCTCGATTTACTGCAATAACTGATGCAATTATTCGCCGAGCACACATTTCATTTGATTACATTTCAGCCGATCTATCAATCAACAAACGTGAACTGCAACCGTATGCACTCAGAGGTAAAGCCGGCTCCTGGTTTCTTATTGCATATGATCTAGGTAAGTCCGAGCAACGCACATTTCGCTTAGATCGAATCTCTGGAGAAGTTGTCGTAGCAAAGAAAAGCGGCAGCTTTGGCCCACCTGATGTGATCAAAGAAAGTCTTGCTGAAGAACAGCCCCTAGCAACGCTGCTTCTGCGCAAGGGACGTGGCCATCAATTTCGATCCATCGCAGATTCGATCACCAGTGGAGACGAATGGGACTCGGCCGAGATACCGATCTTTTCCGAGCCGTGGCTTCTCTCGCTCATCCTGTGGCATCGAGACGATGTTGTACTTCTGGAGCCCGCTCACTTGAGAGAGAGAACCATCGACTTACTTCGCGAAGCGCGGGTGCATCATGGTTAAAAAAACCTCTTCGCCGATTGAGCAGACAGCACGGCTCCTTGATTTAGTTCCGTTTCTTCTTGCTCATCAGGGAATACCGGTGGAGCAACTAGCAGAACATTTCCGAGTAACAAAAGAGATCATTCTTGATGATCTGAATACGCTATGGATGTGTGGCCT
>CANLHC010000063.1 GCA_947490625.1 Candidatus Nanopelagicaceae bacterium | reverse complement strand
CAGATGGTTCACCACGATTTGTATTAAAGATTGAACCAGTAAGCAACACCGTCGTTGTCGGTGCACGCGAAGAGCTTGCAGTCACATCGATGAAGGGCGAACGCGCAATCTGGTGTGGTCCTGATATTGCACCAGGTGAACACCGCGGCTTTGTTCAGGTTCGCGCACATGGCGCAGCACTTGCCTGTACATATCGCTTTGACGGTACACATCTGGTTGCAGATTTAGATCAACCGCTTCTGGGGCTAGCGACAGGGCAAGCGATGGTGATTTATGACGGTGATCGCGTAGTTGGATCGGCAACCATTTGTGAGACAGCTGCATGAGTAACGCCGCCCGTCATCGCATTACAGAACTGACGCAAGAGATTCGCGAGCATCAATTTAAATATTATGTTTTAGATGCCCCAACAATCACAGACGCGCAGTTTGATTCTCTGCTGAAAGAGTTGTCTGCGCTTGAGGCGAAAAATCCTGAACTCTTAGAACCTGACTCTCCATCCCTGGGTGTAGGAGGTGGTTTCTCAACAACATTTGAGCAGCACGACCACATTGAAAAGATGATGAGCCTTGATAACGTATTTGATCTCGATGAGCTAGGACTCTGGTTTGATCGGGTAGAGAAAGAGATTAGCGCGCCGACATTTCTCTGTGAACTCAAAGTTGATGGTCTTGCCATTAATTTGCTCTACGAAAAAGGTGAACTAGTACGCGCTCTCACTCGTGGAAATGGCGTCACCGGTGAAGATGTGACCTTAAATGTAAAGACCATTAAGAATTTGCCTCATACACTCAAAGGTTCACATGTCCCAGATCAGATCGAAGTACGTGGAGAAGTTTTCTTTCCAATCGCAGCTTTTAACGAACTCAATGAATCACTCGAAGAAGCGGGTAAGCAACTCTTTGCTAATCCTCGTAACGCTGCAGCTGGTTCGCTGCGCCAGAAAGATCCACGTGTCAGCGCATCACGTCCCTTAAGCGTGGTGGTGCACGGAATCGGGGCACACGTCGGAGGGAAATTTCAAAGCCAATCAGAGGCGTATGAATTCCTTAAGGGAATCGGTTTACCGACCAGCAATCGTTTCCGTGTTGTCTCTACCCGAGCAGACGTTGAAAAATTCGTCGCTCATTACAACGAACATCGCCACGATGTTGAGCATGAGATCGATGGAATTGTTATTAAGGTTGATGAGATCGCATCTCAACAAGTACTGGGCTTTACTTCACGGGCACCAAAATGGGCGATTGCATATAAGTATCCGCCCGAAGAAGTCACCACAAAATTGCTCGATATCAGAGTCAGTGTTGGTCGTACTGGGCGCGTGACGCCATTTGCATTTATGGAGCCAGTAAAAGTTGCTGGATCTACCGTTACTAATGCGACCTTACATAACCAGGAAGAGATTGAACGCAAAGGTGTACTGATCGGTGACACCGTCATTATTCGTAAGGCCGGAGATGTAATTCCTGAAGTACTAGGTGCAGTAATCGCCCAGCGGACAGGTAAAGAGAAGAAGTTTGTCATGCCGACCCACTGCCCTGAGTGTGGATCGGTACTTAAAGCAATCACCGAAGGCGATGTAGATATTCGATGCACTAATCAACGCAGCTGCCCTGCCCAATTGCGCGAGCGAATTTATTACATTGGTTCACGTGCAGCCCTTGATATTGATGTTCTGGGGCTTGAGGCAGCGGTGGCACTACTTGCAGATAAAATCCTGGAAGATGAAGGCGATCTCTTTGATTTAACGCAAGAAAAACTTGCCGCTTCACCATTTTTTACTAAGAAAGATGGAACACCTGGCAAGAATGTAGAAAAACTCTTGGCAGCACTTGAGGAAGCGAAAGCGCGTCCTTTATGGCGCGTGATCGTTGCGCTCTCGATTCGCCATGTCGGTCCAACCGCCGCGCAAGCACTAGCTACTCGTCTTGGATCAATGGATGCAATCTCAGCTGCCACAGTTGAAGAACTTGCAGATATCGATGGTGTCGGTTCGGTAATCGCTGAATCTATCGTTGAATGGTTCGACGTTGATTGGCATCAGATGATTGTTAAGAAGTGGTCAGCTGCTGGTGTAGCAATGCGAAATGTCGCGGGCGAGATTAAACCTCAAAGCCTGGCAGGTCTGACCTTTGTAGTTACTGGTGGATTGAATAACTACACAAGGGATTCAATTGCAGAGACGATCACGGCCCACGGCGGGAAACCCACTAGCTCTGTTTCCAAGAAGACTGACTATGTATTGGTGGGATCTGATCCCGGATCAAAACTAGCAAAGGCGCAAGAACTAGGCGTGACAATCATTGATGAAGCGGCCTTCATTGCACTTCTCGAGGGTTCCAAGTAGTAGGATCAGGCCATGAGAATTGTTGCTAGCGAAATTACTCGCGAACTCCCAGCAGACCCAATCGTTTTTGGACTTTTTGCATTTGGTGTTTTCGTTCTTCTTCTTTACGTTGTTCTTCGCCTAGATAAGTAATCCTTTTGGCTAGGCTCGGTCTCTATGGCGGGACATTTGATCCCATTCACATAGGCCACATGCATGTGATTACTCAGATTCTTCGTCGAGACATTGTCGATCGCCTCATCATCTTCCCAGCAGGGCAACCTCGATTACGAGCCAATAATCCTGTTGCTACAGGAGCCCAACGCAGAGCAATGTGTGAAGCCGCAGTGAATGATTTACCTGATGACATTTCATCCCGTGTTGAGGTCAATCCGATTGAAATATTGCGCGATGGTCCGACGTACACCATCGATACCGTTGAAGCTGTTGCACAAACATATCCAGATGATTCTCTTCACCTGATTATCGGAAGCGACGCGTATGCACATTTAGATCAATGGCACAGAATTGAAGATTTGAAAAAGCTTGTCACCTTTATCATCATTGAACGACCAGGCTCAGAAAGTCAGGTTGGACTAGATATTGCAGCCCTAGATATCGCCTCAACTGGCATTCGTGAAGGATCTTCGAGAGAGTACTCACCTTCAGTAGCCCACTTTATTAAGGAGCACCACCTTTATGGCAGCTAGCCAGAGCGCAATCACCATCACTCAGATCGCAGCACGCGCGGCAGCAGATAAGTTGGCCACAGAGATGGTTGCACTCGATCTCTCAGATCAATTAGTTCTCAGTGAAGTCTTCCTTATTGTTACCGGTGCAAACCTGCGCCAAGTAGATTCAATTGCTGATGAGATTGAAGAAAAACTCCGCCTCGTTGGCGAAAAGCCAGCTCGTCGTGAAGGTAGCGAAGAGTGGATTCTTTTGGATTACTCAGATTTAGTTGTACATATTCAAAGCAGCGAACTCCGTAAGTACTACATGCTCGATCGACTTTGGAATGACTGCCCAAAGATTGAACTAGAGATAGTTAAAGAGATGGTTGCCGATGGCAGGTAATCGAATCCTTCTCTGGCGACATGGTCAAACGGATTGGAATGTAGTTAATCGTTTTCAAGGACATTCAGATATTGCACTCAACGCTTTAGGTTTATATCAAGCAAAGCACGCTGCAGAGATTCTGGCCGGCATGGAACCCACTGCTATTTTTTCAAGTGACCTCGATCGTGCCCGTATGACTGCCCAATCACTAGCCGACATCATTAATGTTGAAGTCACGATCGATGCGCGTTTGCGTGAAACTAATGGTGGAAATTGGGAAGGCAAGACCGGAGCCCAGAACCGTCAAGAAGATTTCGATAACTTTGTAAAGTGGATTGATGGACATGACAATCCAGCTGGTGTCACTGGAGAACGTCGCAGTGAAGTTGCGCTGCGTGCTCGCGCTGCGATCACTGATGCACTCGGTGACAAGTCAGATCAATTAATTGTCTTTACAACCCATGGTGGAACTGCCCGATGCGTACTCGGAGATTTTCTTGAACTTCCACTGACACATTGGGCCAAGATCGGCGGGTTATCAAATGCCTCGTGGTCGATTCTGGCGCAGAGTCCAAATAAGGGTTGGTACCTTGAAGAACATAACGCCGGCAGCATCCCTGAAGAACTTTTAGGCGTTGAATCGGGATCGACTACAAATTAATTTCGTCTGATCAACACCGTTGATATAGGGTGTGCAACATCAAGGGGCTATGGCGCAGCTGGTAGCGCACCTGCATGGCATGCAGGGGGTCAGGGGTTCAAATCCCCTTAGCTCCACAAATTTCAATCTTTAAATCAGACTTCTAAAGCAAGGTAAGATTGATCAATGACCACAGAACCGCGCGAGCATGCTGCTTATGACTTCGCATACGTTCAAGAGAAGTGGCTTCCAATCTGGGATGCACTAGAACCGTTTAAATCAGGTCGCTCAGATGATTCCCGCCCAAAGAAGTATGTCTTGGATATGTTTCCTTATCCATCAGGTGATCTTCATATGGGCCACGCAGAGGCTTATGCCCTCGGAGATGTAATCGCTCGTTATTGGATTCAGCGCGGATATAACGTGATGCACCCGATTGGTTGGGATGCATTTGGGTTGCCGGCAGAAAATGCTGCAATCAAGCGCAATGAAGATCCACGTATCTGGACCTATGAAAACATTGCAACGCAGAAAGCTTCCATGCGACGTTATGCATGTTCCTTTGACTGGGATCGCGTCTTTAACACATGCGATCCTGAGTATTACAAGTGGAACCAGTGGCTCTTTATCGAGCTACATAAGCGCGGTCTTGCATACCGTAAAGATTCAGCCGTTAACTGGTGTCCTGGATGTCAGACAGTTCTTGCAAACGAACAAGTAGTTGCGGGTCTCTGCGAGCGTTGCGATACAGCCGTTACCAAGAAGAAGCTCAACCAGTGGTATTTCAAGATTACTGATTATGCAGATCGTCTGCTCGATGACATGGCACAACTTGAAGGTCAGTGGCCCGATAAAGTCTTAACGATGCAGCGCAACTGGATCGGCCGCTCACAAGGTGCCAACGTAACCTTTGCAATCGAAGGTCGCACAGAGCCGGTCACGATCTACACGACCCGTCCTGATACTTTATTTGGTGCAACCTTTATGGTTGTTGCCGCTGACTCGGCGCTGGCTACAGAACTTGCTGCAGGTGGACCAGTTGAAAAAGAATTTAACGACTACCTCGACACAATTAAGGCGGCATCAGATATCGATCGCCTTGCAACTGATCGTCCAAAGTCAGGTGTTGATCTCAAGCGTTTTGCCATCAACCCTGTTAACGGTGAGAAGTTACCTATCTGGGCATCTGATTACGTACTTGCTGACTACGGAACCGGTGCCATCATGGCAGTTCCAGCCCACGATCAACGTGACTTAGATTTTGCTCGCGCTATGAAATTACCTGTTCGCGTCGTTGTTGAAACGGGTGAAGAAGATCCAAGTGCCACAGGTGTTGCAACAACCGGTGATGGCGCACTTGTTAACTCTGGCTCACTTAACGGATTTAAGAAGGTTGATGCAATCGCGGCAATCACAGCAGAACTTGAGG
>CANLHC010000062.1 GCA_947490625.1 Candidatus Nanopelagicaceae bacterium | reverse complement strand
TGCGCGAAATAGATCCGCAGAGATCATCACGTGGGTTCGCGGTAAGCGATCTGCCCATACTCCGGCGATAGGAGAAACGAGAATTGCCGCGAGCAAACGAGCACCAAGAACAACGCCTAACGACTTTGGATCGTTTCCATTGCTATCAAGAACTGCTACGGCAAGAGCAACTGGAAACGCAGCTGCACCGATGACAAAGATTGTGTTCGAAAACCAAAAGAGGCGAAACCCTCTGTACGACCAAAGGGATCCCGCCTCAAATAGTTTCACGATAGTAAGAGATGTTCCTGGTTGTTACCAGGTTGGCTTTGCCTTTCGACTTGCAAGTACCTGATCGATTAGCCCGTACTCAACTGCTTCTGCTGCAGTAAGAATCTTGTCGCGTTCGATATCTTGCGCGATCTGCTCAGGTGTACGAGTGGTGTGCTTAGAGAGCATGCTCTCAAGAAGCTGACGCATACGCATGATCTCGCGTGCTTGAATCTCGATATCAGATGCCTGTCCCCCGCCTTCAGATGAAGGTTGGTGAATCAAGATACGTGAGTGCTCAAGGGCGTAACGCTTTCCCTTTGCTCCACCGGCGAGAATGATCGCTGCAGCTGATGCTGCTTGACCAAGACAGATTGTCATCACATCTGGGCGAACAAATTGCATCGTGTCATAAATGGCTGTGAGGGCTGTAAATGATCCCCCTGGTGAGTTGATGTAGATAATGATGTCGCGATCAGAATCCATTGATTCGAGGGTGAGCAACTGTGCCATGACATCGTTTGCAACAGTGTCATCAATTGGCTGACCCAAGAAGATAATGCGCTCTTCAAAGAGCTTTGTATATGGATCATGGCGCTTGTATCCATTAGCAGTCTTCTCTTCAAAGACTGGAAGGACGTAGCGAGAAACTATTTCTTGTGCGCGATCGAATTCGTTGATCATTGAGCTGTTCCTCCGCTACCTGATACCTGGCCTGCAGAGCGAACAACGTGATCAACGAAGCCATAATCCTTAGCTTCATCTGCCGTAAACCAGCGATCACGATCTGAATCTGCAGTAATTGTCTCGATTGTCTGTCCTGTGTGATGGGAGATGAGTTCTGCCATCTTTCGCTTTGTAAATCCAATTTGTTCTGCCTGAATTTTAATATCAGTTGCTGTTCCACCGATTCCAGATGATGGCTGGTGCATCATGATGCGAGCATGCGGAAGCGCGTAACGCTTTCCGGCAGCACCTGAACATAAGAGGAACTGACCCATTGATGCAGCAAGACCCATACCAACAGTTGCAACATCGTTTTGCACGTATTGCATGGTGTCGTAGATTGCCATACCTGCAGTGACAGAGCCACCAGGTGAGTTGATATAAAGGAAAATATCTTTCTTTGAATCTTCGGCAGCAAGAAGAAGGATCTGCGCCGCGATCGCATTGGCCATCGAGTCTTCTACGACTGAGCCAAGGAAGATGATTCGTTCACGAAGCAAACGGTTGTAGACCTGATCGTCTAGCCCACCTGATGCTGAGTGTGGTGCGCGGGCTAAAATCTGCGCCGCTTCCGGGTTGAGATAATCCACTTCATCCTCCTGAATTGTTATATGTATTGACCTTAACAATTCCAGCGTGAAAATGCTTCCCCATTTGCGCCAGAAAGTGCGTGAATCTGCCCCTGTTCGCTCAGGGCATATGAAAACTATTCGGCTGCAGGTACTTCTGGAGCCTTAGGGCGAAGTTCTTCGAGATTAATCACGTTTCCGGATTTATCCGAGACCTTGACTCGCTCAAGGACAACAGCCAACGCCTTTGCACGTGAAACCTCAGCAACAAGTTGGCCAATCTGGCCCGCCTTCTGCAGTTCCTGTGCGAACTGTTCAGGTGCCATTCCGTAGCGCTGTGATGTGCGCACGAGGTACTCAGTAAGTTCCATTTCGGTAATCTCGACCTGCTCGCTCTTAATAATAGAGTCAAGCAAGAAATCTGATCGAAGTGATGAACGAACCTGACCATCAACTTCAGCGCGGTGTTCAGCATCTTCCTGACGGCCTTCGCCCTCAAGGTGATCCTTAACCTCGGCCTCAACCATTCCCTCTGGAACTGGAATATCAAGATCGGCAAGTAACTTTTCAAGAAGAAGATCGCGTGCCTGCGTACCCTGTTCCATCTTCTTTACGCGGCCTAGGCGCTCAACAAAATCTGCGCGAAGCTCTGCGATCGTGTCGAATTCAGATGCGAGCTTTGCAAATGCATCATCAGCCGCTGGAAGCTCGCGCTCCTTCACAGCCTTCACAACAATCTCAACGTCACCCTTCTCGTCATCTTTCTGACCAACGAGTTGTGTTGTAAATGTCTTTGTCTCGCCGATAGCCATTCCAACAAGTGCTGCATCAAGACCATCAATCATGCGATTTGAGCCGACTTCGTATGAAATCTCATTTGCCTTACCGCCATCAACTTCTGCGCCATCGATGCGAGCGGTGAGATCGATAGTGACAAAGTCTCCATCCTTAGCTGCGCGCTCAACGGTGTGAAGTGTTCCAAAGCGAGCGCGCAATCCATCGAGCTGCTCATTAATATCTTTATCTTCAACTGCGACATCGTCTACAGTAATTTCAATCTTTGAAAAGTCTGGAAGCTTCACTTCTGGACGAACGTCTACTTCAACGACAAATACCAACTTATCTTTATCAACGAACTCTTTGATATCAACTTCTGGTCGTCCAATAACTAGAACATCATGCTCACGCGCTGCCTGAGAGTAGAACTCTGGGAGAGCTGAGTTGATCGCCTCATCAAGCACGCTTCCACGCCCAACGCGCTGATCGATCATCGCTGCCGGAACATGTCCTTTACGAAAACCTGGAATGTTTACCTGCTTTGCAATTTTCTTATATGCAGCATCGATATGTGGAGTGAGCTCTGCAAATGTAACTTCTACATCTAGCTTTACTCGAGTAGGTGAAAGTGTCTCGATTGTGCTCTTCACTGTGCTCCCTGATCATCGATCTGTATAAGGATGTATTGATTGAACTGACCTAAATGAAACTGGTCGGGGCGGGGAGATTCGAACTCCCGATCTCCTGCTCCCAAAGCAGGCGCGCTAGCCACTACGCTACGCCCCGAGGCGCAAGAGGTGAGTCTAGAGTAATTTTTTGCTCTCGCGAACCGACGCGGTAACCTACGCTAAGCACCACAAGCACGACCACCCGCGGGTGTAGCTCAATGGTAGAGCCCCAGCCTTCCAAGCTGGCCATGCCGGTTCGATCCCGGTCACCCGCTCCACGTTTTTCCTCTCTATTTGACCGCACCTACCAATGTGATGTGAGCCATTCCTGTCATAACCATTGGCTTAGTGCTTGTGTCCCCGACTGCATCGCTGATTTTTACCGACAGGGAAATATCAGCTTCACCAACTGTGATCGTCCCTAAAATTGAGAAACCATACTTATTCGATATTGATGAAGTCATGGCGTATTTGAAAAAGGAAGCCGTATAGAAGTACGAGGGAGCAACTCCAGAACTTGAGAGTAATTGAATTCCATATGGTGAATTGAGACTATTTGTTGTCCCCCACAACTGGATTGAAATTTGGTATGACTTCCCAGCTTTCAAGACTCCGAAACCAGTCGATGTTGCAAAACCATATTCTGTCGCCGTTTGTAACGTCCAAGTCGGAATCTCAATAACAGTAACTTCGGAAGGCCCAACTGTTCCTGTCTCACCACGTGCTCCAGTGAGTCCCGTTCCACCAGGTGAACCGTTGCTTCCATTACTTCCATTTGAACCGGGGGCACCAGGTGCACCAGCAGAACCACTTCCGGATGGACCTGTTGCACCTGCAGGACCAGGTGCACCGTTTGTTCCGTCTGCTCCCTTAGCTCCAGCTTGACCTTGTGGACCAGCAGGACCAGCAACAGTTGATGCAGTGGTAACACTCTTTGCATCGCTTCCATTTCTTCCATCGGAACCATTAGATCCGTTTACTCCGTTAGCGCCTTGCATACTGCGGGCAGCAGGCCACTTACCTTTTGTTTTCGGACCTGAAATAAGAAGGCTGCGTGTATCAATGTAGAAATCCCCGTCAATACCAATTGATTTTGAAGGTGCGCCCGCTCCGTTAAGAAGAGTGTTGATGACGGCTGTTGCGGATCTGCCAGCGGCTTTCGGCTTAGTTGCCGCCAGCGCGTTAGGCAGACCAAGTGTGAGTAGAAGTAGAACGACGACGGTGAGGGAAGATCGTTGAGCCTTCAAGGGTTTCTCCTAATCAATAGATTTGATCAAGTGTGAGGGCGCCCTGATTGATGCATCAATGGGGGTTGCCTAAGGGGATCGGGTAGAGATGCAGGGTTGGCAGGCGCTAGCTAGGGCCAAATCCCCCCGATCGGCCAGAAACTCACAGAAGTCTCTAAGGCTCTCTGAGTATCTTTACCAGCATTAAGGGGTTTATTACGAGTAGTTGATAACACAGGTTATCGATAGAAAACTTCTTCAGACGAAAGGAAATCTATGTCAAAGAAGAAAGTAATAGCAGTTGTTATCACAACGCTTGCACTTACTGCAGGTTCTATCGGAGTAGCGGGCGCTGCTTCGAAAGGATCGCATCGTGTTGGCGTATCGAAGGTAGAGACCAGAGTTTCAGGTGGTATTGGAAATGCTCCACAGCAGGCTCTTGCAACTATTCTCAAAGAGTTAGTTACTAAGGGAACAATTACTCAAGCACAAGCTGATTCGATTGTTGCAGCAATTACTGCTGCTCAAACTGCGGCAAAAGAGAATCGTCCAGTTGGTCCAAAGGGTGGACCACTTAAGGCGGAACGCGATGCGGTTGAAGCCTTGATATCGACCACGATTGGTGTTGATACGGCAACGATTAAGTCTCGTCTGAAAGCCGGAGAGTCATTGGCAGTTATCGCTGGTGCAAAGAAAGATGCACTGATCGCAGCACTCGTTGCAGATCACACAAAGCGCATCGATGCGGCAGTAACAGCCGGATCACTCACTGCAGCACAAGCAACTGCGATGAAAGCTAAAGTAGTTGCGCATGTAACTGAAATGGTGAACGCCGTCGGTGGCAAGCATGGCGAAGGAAAAGGTGGACCTGGTCGCGGACATGGCGGACATGGCCCTAAGGGTGGAGCAACAGCTCCAACTCTTCCCGCACCAGCATCTTCAACTGGGGCTTAACAAGTAAACACTCCCTCCTCCTAGGGTGATCAACGCCCGCTCCACAGTGAAAACTATGGGGCGGGTTTTACTTTGCTCGCCTTCGCTGAAACTGTAAATGTGCGTGAGAGTATGAGGCCATGAGAATCCATATTGGTAGCGATCACGCTGGGCTCGAACTTAAATCACAATTGATTGAGCACCTAGTCAGTAAGGGTCATGACGTCACAGATCACGGACCTTATGAGTATGACGCAGTTGATGATTACCCAGATTTTTGTATTCCAGCCTCTGAAGCTGTTGCAAAAGATCCAGCGTCACTTGGAATCGTCTTGGGCGGATCCGGTAACGGAGAACAGATTGCGGCCAACAAGGTAAATGGAATTCGCGCAGCC
>CANLHC010000061.1 GCA_947490625.1 Candidatus Nanopelagicaceae bacterium | reverse complement strand
ATTGCAGGACTTGCCGCCCTCCAAACACTTCTTAAGAGTTGGTAAAGCGTTACCCTTTTCTTATGACGCTAGATCCTGATTGCATCTTCTGTAAAATCATTGAAGGCGATATTCCGGCAGAGATCGTCTACCGTAATGAAAATGTTCTCGCCTTTAACGATCTCAATCCGCAAGCACCTACCCACGTCTTGATTATTCCGACGTTGCATGCCAAAAATGCTGCCGAGATTTCGACGATCTCTCCGACGATTATCGCCGCCATGCACCGTGCAGCAGATGAGATTGCGACCGAAAAGGGTCTGACGGGCTATCGCTCGGTCTTTAACACTGGAGCAGATGCCGGACAGTCAGTTTTTCACGCTCACCTTCATCTCTTGGGTGGGCGTGGACTGGCATGGCCCCCAGGCTAGGACTAGATTTCTCCGTATATGGAACGCACTCTGATCACCGTCCCACCTGCCATTCCCATGGTTGCACTCATCGGAGTTGGCGATAGCAATATCAATATTATTGAAGCCGGTTTTCCATCTGTTGCAATGACAGTACGTGGAAATGAAATCACACTGCGTGGACCACACATTGATTGCCTCGCACTTGAAAAACTCTTTGCTGAAATGATGGTCGTTATTCGATCTGGGCAAGCGCTCACCACAGATGCTGTTAAGCGAAGTATTGAGATGTTGGCCCAAGATCCGGTTGAACATCCAGCAGAAGTTCTCTCACTCAATATTGTGAGTAACCGCGGACGCACAATTCGCCCAAAGACAGCTAATCAGAAGCATTATGTTGATGCCATCGATGAGAACACAATCACCTTTGGAATCGGCCCTGCCGGAACAGGAAAGACTTATCTTGCAATGGCAAAGGCTGTTGCTGCCTTGCAAGCAAAGAAAGTGAATCGCATTATCTTGACCCGCCCAGCAGTTGAGGCAGGGGAGAAGCTGGGATTCCTACCTGGAACCCTGACAGAAAAGATTGATCCATATCTGCGCCCACTCTTTGATGCCTTGCATGACATGATTGATCCAGATTCCATTCCGCGCCTGATGCAAAGCGGTGTCATTGAAGTTGCCCCACTTGCATTTATGCGTGGCCGTACTCTCAATGATTCATTTATTATCTTGGATGAAGCACAAAATACGACTCCAGAACAGATGAAGATGTTTCTTACTCGCCTTGGATTTGGTTCCAAGATGGTCATCACAGGAGATGTCACTCAGGTTGATCTCCCTAACGGTGCTAAATCAGGTCTTCGAATTATCCGCGACATTCTTGGCGAAGTCAATGACATTTCATTTATCGAGCTCACCGCCGAAGATGTTGTCCGTCACCGTTTAATTGGCGACATCGTCAAGGCATACGATGCCTTTGATAGCGCAGCCCAAGCCCCTCGAAATATTCGACACAGCTGATAAAAAATGACGATTGAATCAAACAATCGCTCTGGAGAACTAGTTCCAAGCGATGAGATCACCTCACTGATTTCTTTCTCTTTGCGCGCTTTGAATCTCAATCCTGAATGCGAAGTTAGTCTCACATTTGTCGATGAAGTCGAGATGACAGAGCTCCATATCAAATGGATGAATGAACCAGGCCCTACCGATGTTCTCTCTTTTCCAATGGATATGCCAGAACACGATGGCGAAGCTGCCACCCTTGGAGATATCGTGATTTGCCCATCGGTTGCGGTACGTCAAGCAACAACTGCTGGACACTCGAGTAATCATGAGTTCTTTATTTTGGCTGTGCACGGATTACTGCATATCCTTGGATATGACCACGCAAATCTGGAGGATGAGAAAGTAATGTTCACCCTGCAGGAGAAATTAGTGAAGGAATGGGGAGCGTCCTAGTGGACCTTGTCTCGATCATTTCAATCATTCTTTTGATTGGTTTTGCTGGCTTTCTTGCGGCATCTGAATCTGCTCTCACCTCGATCTCTCGCGTCTTGATTGAAGAACTCGAGTCAAAGCGTGGCGGGCATTTACTGAAGAAGTACTCAGCCCAACCCGCACGATTCCTCAATGTGATTCTCCTTGTGCGCAAGGTTTGTGAATTCACAGCAGCAGCACTCGTTCTGCGCGCCTTCTTGCAAGTCTTCTCGTCAGGTTTTGCTTATCTATGGACTGTCGTCGTCATGGTGGTTCTCTCTTACGTTGTTATTGGCGTTGGCCCGCGTACTTTAGGAAGACAGAATCCTCATCGCTGGGCTCGTGCAGGAATCGTTATCTCAGCATTCTTAGCGGTCATTCTTGGCCCAGTCACCAAATTGCTTATCGCAGTTGGTAATGCGATTACACCGGGTAAAGGATTTAGATCAGGACCATTTACCAATGAAGCAGAACTGCGTGACTTGGTGGATCAAGCGCATGAGCGCGGTCTCGTGGAATCTGATGAACACGAAATGATTCACTCAGTCTTCGAACTCGGTGACACCCTGGTCCGCGAGCTCATGGTTCACCGCACAGATATGGTGTGGATTGAGCAAGATAAGACTCTGCGCCAAGGTTTATCTCTAGCTCTGCGTTCTGGATATTCCCGTATCCCGGTTGTGGGGGAGAACCTCGATAACATTATTGGAATCGCATACGTGAAAGATTTGGCAAAGCGCGCACTTGATCACCACGAAGCTGAGACCACCGAGCGCGTGGGCGAACTAATGCGCCCAGCTGTCTTTGTGCCCGAAATTAAGATTGCGGCAGAACTTCTTAAAGAGATGCAGCGCGATCAGATTCACCTTGCAATCGTTGTTGACGAGTACGGTGGCACTGCTGGAATCATTACGATCGAAGACATTATTGAAGAGATCGTCGGTGAAATTGCTGATGAGTTCGATGACGGAATTGAGGCTTTCTCCTGGATCACAGAAGATAAGGCGCGCGCAAAGGCGACCTTACATATTGAAGATCTAGCCGATGAACTCAAAATTGATTTTGAGGATTCAGATTCACAAGATGTCGACACTATCGGCGGCCTGATGGCGCAAAAGCTTGGGCGAGTACCAATTGCCGGATCAACCATCACACTTAAAGGGTGGAAAATCACATCCGAGCGTCCGATTGGTCGCAGACGCCGCATTAGTTCAGTAATTATCGAACGTAGCGATGAAGAAGATAACAATGAATAGTTTTGACAATACTGAAGACCAAAAGCTAGCAACCCTGGCACTAGCAACGTTAAAGCGCACTGGTGCACCTCAGGCTGCAGCGCTTCGTGATTCAACAGGTCGCACCTACGTTGCAATTTCTATTAATACACCTGAGCTCACACTCGATGCCATACAGGCAGTTTTCACAGTTGCGATGGCGTCACAGATTTCAGGAATTGAAGCTCTAGTTCTCACAGGAGTAGCAACAGGATCGACCACAATTATTCACACACATTCACCCTCTGCTTCCATCTTTCATATCGACGAGTCAGGTGAAATCACTGCGCTAAGATAGGCCAATGCGTATCGTTCGTTTCTCGCCAGGTCCCGATGCAGGGCTAGGAACTGACCCGCTCTTTGGGATTTTAGATGAAGATAATCTGATCACAATTATTGATGGGGATCCGATTTATCAAGGCATAGTAAAAACTGCAGCGCGTATCGAACTCACCAAGGTGCGACTTTTAGCGCCGGTCATCCCGCGTAGCAAAGTTGTTGCAATCGGTAAGAATTATGCTGATCATGCTGCTGAAATGGGTGGCGTAGTTCCTGATGAACCCATTATCTTTCTTAAGGCAAATACAACAATTATTGGCCCTGGTGACACGATCGTCTGGCCAGCTATGGCTCCAACAATTGATTATGAGGCTGAGTTAGCAATTGTTATTGGGCGAATCTGTAAAGATGTACCGAAAGAGAAGGTCAACGATGTGATCTTTGGTTACACCATGGCAAATGATGTGACCTGTCGCGAACTGCAGAAGAAAGATGGGCAGTGGAGTCGCGCAAAAGGCTTTGATACTTTCTGTCCGCTCGGGCCTTGGATTGAAACTGACTTTGTTCCAGGGACACAGCGCATCACCGCAACACTTGATGGCGAGATTAAACAGGATGCTCACCTGAGTGACATGATCTTTAAGGTCTCCGATATCATCAACTTCGTTTCACAGGTGATGACGTTGCTTCCTGGGGATGTCATCATCACAGGTACGCCTGCAGGAATCGGTCCCATGCCAGCTAAATCAACTATTGCCGTATCCATCGAGGGTTTGGGCCAGCTAACGAATAGAGTGAGTGCAAAACCATGAGCGCGAAAAAAGTAAAGGTTCGTTTTGCGCCTTCTCCAACAGGTGATCTCCATGTTGGAAATATTCGTACCGCTCTCTTTGATTGGGCATACGCTCGTCACACAGGTGGCACATTTCTTTTCCGTATTGAAGATACTGATACCACCCGCGTTACCGATGAATATATTCAGGCAGCTATCGACACCCTGAAGTGGCTTGGACTCAATTGGGATGAGGGTCCTGAGGTCGGTGGCGATAACGGTCCATACCTACAATCACAACGTCTTGATATTTACGCGAAGTGGGCTCAAACATTTCTCGATAACAAAGATGCATATCACTGCTATTGCTCACCCGATGAGTTGGAAGCGGTACGCGAAGCTCAGCGCAAAGCAAATGTTGCACCGGGCTATAACGGACATTGTCGCGACTTAACGCCCGAGCAAATTGCAGCTTATAAGGGCGAAGGTCGCGGCGCCGTTGTGCGTATGCGTATGCCAGAAGGTACGACCACCTTTGTAGATGAGATTCGTGGTGAAGTGACCTTTGATCACGCATTCGTTCCGGACTTCGTACTGGTTCGCGCAGATGGTTCACCGCTCTATACATTGGCAGTAGCCGTTGATGATGTTTTAATGAAAGTCACCCACGTATTGCGCGGTGAAGATCTACTTTCTTCTACGCCGCGACAGATTCGTGTCTATCAGGCAATGGGCGTAAAGATCGAGGATTACCCAGTCTTTGCTCACCTTCCATTCGTGATGGGGCAAGATAACGCCAAGCTTTCCAAGCGCAATGGTGAAGTTTCGATCGCGTGGTATCGCCAGATGGGTTATCTACCCGAGGCAATCTGTAATTACCTCGCGCTCTTGGGTTGGTCACCAGGGGAAGATCGTGAAAATATCACAATGGCTGAATTGTGTGAGCTCTTCACCGTTGAAAAAGTTCATTCATCACCAGCACGCTTTGATATGAAGAAGCTTGAGGCAATCAATGGTGACAAGATCCGTGCACTTACCATTGATGAGTTCCTCGCATGGTCACTGCCATTCCTTAAGGATGCAGGCATCATCACAGGAACTGATAGCGAGATTGCCCTCGTTAAATCAGCCCTACCGATAATTCAAGAGCGAATTGTTACCTTAAGTGAAGTTCCAGCTATGTTGGCATTTTTATTCACCAAAGAGTTTGCAGTAGACGAATCATCGCGACCAAAGATTGCTGATGCTGACTCCAAGAAAATTCTCAAGCGAGCACTCTCTGATCTCACCCCGTTAACATCATGGGACCATGCATCGATCGAAGCGGCGCTACGTGCTTCTCTCATCGAAGAGATGGG
>CANLHC010000060.1 GCA_947490625.1 Candidatus Nanopelagicaceae bacterium | reverse complement strand
TGATCACACCATTGAGCGCAACCCAAGCACTAGCTGTGGAAGTACGGCGCCAATCCAGCTTCGACAAATTAACACCAACTGAAACTGGAGTTCTGGTCTATCTAGTCGATGTCACAAAAGGTGATGACCAAGGAATAATCACAATTATCAGTAGCAAGACGACGACAAAAGACACCCAAATTCTTGGCTCCTTGAAGCCTGGGGAGAAGGTTTCTTATAAGGGAATAACAATTCAAGTTATCTCGTCCAACAAATCAGGTGACACAATCAAGGTAAGTAGCTAACCTAAAATCTTCAGGTACTATTCGGACTCCACTGAAACGATTGGCTAAAAACATGACAACAGCAACACTCCATACAAACCTAGGCGACATCGTTATTGAGATGTTTGAACATCAAGCGCCAAAGACGGTTGCAAACTTTGTCGGTCTAGCAACTGGCACCAAGGAGTACACAGATATGTCATCTGGGGCTAAGAAGACTGGAAACTTCTACGACGGTCTTATCTTCCACCGTGTCATCGATGGATTCATGATTCAAGGTGGATGCCCAATGGGTAAAGGTTTCGGAGATCCAGGATATAAATTCGAAGATGAATTCCACGGCGAACTTTCATTTGATCGCCCCTATCTCTTAGCGATGGCTAACTCAGGACCAAATACAAACGGTTCACAATTCTTTATCACTGTTGGCCCAACACCTCACCTCAACCGCAAGCACTCAATCTTTGGTGAAGTAAAAGATGCTGCGAGCCAAGCTGTAGTCGATGCGATTGCAACAACAAAAACTGGTCAAGGAGATAAGCCAGTTAAAGATGTTGTTATCAATAGCGTCACTGTCGCATAAGTAGCTCCGCGTGAAGGCTTATCGTTCTGGGACTTTAAGCCTAGTCACAATTATCTGTGCTTTCTTTCTCTGGCAGAAAATTGATCCGCTTCTTATTAACAAGTTCTATCTTCCGCCATTGGCAGAGATGCAGAGTTATGGACAGTGGTATCGCCTCTTCACTGTTGCGCTGATGCATGATCAATTAAGTGATATTCCTTATCACTTGGCATTTAATATGTTGGCGTTGCATTCATTAGGTACTCAGCTCGAGAGCGTTCTTGGTAAGACGCGATTCTTTGCGATCTTCTTCTTCTCACTTCTTACCGGTTCACTCACATCGGCATACTTTCTCCCCTTTAACGGCTACTCGATCGGCGTATCAGGTGCGGTCTTCGGCCTCTTTGGAGCGATCCTGGTGATGGGCAGGCGATATGGCGTTGAAATGCGCGCTGTACTTGTCACCGTCGGAATTAACCTTGCCATCGGATTTACCATCCCAGGAATTGATTGGAGGGCCCATGTGGGGGGCCTGATCGGCGGAGCAGCGATCACAAAGCTGCTTATCCACAAGTAAACCCACAGATGTGGATGAATTACACCAGTGTAATTTAACCCTTAAATCTGATGACAGTGCGAAGGTTTCCCTGCCAGTGAGCAATCGCATCTGGAACTTCTTCCGGAGTGATGATGCGATCTACAAGGCCACGTGTTTTAACTTCACCCGTTGCAAGCATCTTAATTACCGCAGGCCATCTACCAATTGAATTTGTATGGCCAGATAGTCGAATGTTTCGCAGAACAACATCTGCAATCGGGAAATTATCGGCATACTCTGAACTAAATCCATAACAAATTACTTGGCCAGAATTTTTAACCCCACTAATTGCCGTAGCGATACTTTCAGTATTTCCAACCGAATCAATACTCACATCTGCCGCTGCTTTGGCTACCTCTACCCCTGATACAACATGAATTTTCTCGCTGATACCAGTAAAGAGGGCGCGACGTTTTTCATCCCGCAGAGTTACGTCAACTCGCGCTGCGCCTAAAGCTATTGCGCACGACGCGAACGCTACGGCGGCTAAACCTTGCCCAACAACTAAAACCCGTTGATCTTTGATCGTCGCTTTTGAATCTAACAAGGCACCAAATGGAATAACAAATGGTTCTGTGATCACTGATTCTTCAAATGATACGTGATCCGGAATCTTATGAAGCCGAGAAGTATCAACAAGTACGTATTGAGACCAACCACCGTCGGCGGTAAAACCGAGTTCACCTGGATTGGAACACTCTGCAGCTGAGTGTGTCAGGCAAGAATTACATTCTCTACAGTCATAAACAGTGTCAGCAACAACACGGTCTCCGATTTTAATTTCATCGGATTCATCGCCTGCGACAACGGTTCCAGTTATTTCATGACCAGGAATTACCTGAGGCTTAATGCCTGGAATCCTGCCAGAGAAAACCTCGCGGTCGGTTGCACAGATCCCAGCGAAAGCAATTTCGATCAGAGATTTACCTGGTAGCAGCTGTGGAACTTCTCTTTCGCCAACCCTTAAATCTCCTTCGCCATGTAATGTCACAGCGCGCATGCTTTTGGTTAGCATTGAAAAATTTTCATGGGGTGAAGAGATCTATCCCACCAGTGAAATGAAGAATGGCATCATGATCTAATTCAAGTGCTAGTCCTGGATTTTTCGAGATTTCCAACTTGCCTTCACTATCAAGAACCCAAGGCTTTGAAACTATGGCATCAATGTAGGCAGAACCAGTGCAATATTCAACTAATTCAGTACGAGGAAGGGCAGCGGCAAGTTGCAAATCAACAGCTAATCCAACGGCGGTATTCCATCCGTGAGGAATAACCTGCACGAAATTATCTTCGGCGGTTTGGGCTATGCGAATAAATTCACTGATGCCGCCCACCTTTGTTACATCAGGCTGAATAATATTTACAAGGCGCTTAGTTAAGTACGGTTGAAAGCTTTGGCGTCGGGTAAGAACTTCGCCACCACTGATTGGAACAGGGCTCAGCGCAGTTAATTCTGCAAAACCATCGTAGTCATCTGGTGACATCGCTTCTTCGAACCATGCGACGTTGTACTCCTGCAACATGTGCGCAGTGTTTATTGCCCACTTTGCATCGCCGTGCCAGTAGGCATCGCTTCCACCCGCATCGACTGCAAGTAATGCATCGTCACCAATTGTTTTTCTTGCCGCAGCAACGATTTCACGGTCGACTTCTTTGCTTACTCGGCCAAATGGGCCCCAACCAATTTTGTATGCAGTGAAGCCTTCTTCTTTAAGCTTGTTAAGAACTGGAATTAACTCTTTAGGTTCCTGCATCAAAACAGATGCGTACGGCCGGACTTTGTCACGGTAACGCCCGCCCAATAATCTGGAGAGTGGTTGCTTTGTTACTTGTCCCAAAATGTCCCATAGCGCAATATCAATTCCACTAATTGTGTGGGTAACCGCACCACCGCGTCCTTGCCAGAAAGTGTTCTGGTGCAATTTCTCTGAGACGCGAATCGGTTCGATGGCACTTTCGCCAATCAATTGATCTTTGAGTAATTCAAGTGAAGCTAAAACTAGAGCCTCACTTGTAAAAACACTGCCTACGCCGACTAAACCTTCGCTGGTATGAACACTGATAAGGGTATGTACAACATCGCTCGGTGTTAACTCATGTGACCAACCCCCGGCGGGTGTTTGGCCTCTCAGCCCGGCGGCTCTAACCTCACGGATAATCAAGAGTCCTCCTTGGACCTACGAGAATTAAAGGAAAAGTAGTCGAAGAATTACTAATCGTCAACGGTTGACAATTGATGATTTGAAGGCAGACTTCTCATTATTTACTCAATAAACCAAGCAAACGAGCTAAAGGAATATGACATGAGAGTACTTGCGGTTGCAGCCCATCCCGACGATATCGAATGGCTTTGCGGCGGAACCTTGGCGCTCTGCGCGGAAAGAGGCGATGAAATATTTATTGCAATTGCCACCAATGGAAATGTTGGAACTGGTGACCCTGCAATAAGTAAAGAACAAATTGCCGAAACACGTCACAAGGAGGCAATCGCTTCTGCTGCAATCATCGGAGCAAAAGTTATTTGGATGGATTTTGATGATGAGTGGTTATTCAATAATCAGGAAACTCGGACGCGATTTATTGATGCAATTCGTGAAGCCCGTCCTGAGATTATGTTCGTACTCAGTGAAAATGACTACCACCCCGATCACAGACTTGCAGGCACAATTGCAATTGACTGCCGTATTCCAGCTAGTGTTCCATTGGTGAAAACTAAATTCCCAGAAACGCCGATCCCTACTGTCTTCATCATGGATACCCTTATTGGAAATGGCTTTGATCCTGAATATTACGTTGACGTCACCTCTGTTATGGATATAAAAGATAAAATGCTCTCATCACACGTCAGTCAAGTGGCATGGACGGAACACGTATTCGGTATTGAATTTACTGAGAATATGTATGTCCACGCGCGATTCCGCGGAGTTCAATCAGGATATAAATACGCCGAAGGATTTAAACTTCTATCCACATGGCCACGTACTGGAGATGCAAGACTGTTGCCAACTGGAAGAAAGTAGCCATCACAGATGAAAATTGAATCCGTAGATCTTTTCTACTTAAGAATGCCGGAAGTTTTAGATATCGGCGATGGCAGTCAGGACGGCCTTGTTTTTCGCGTGCGAGCTGGCAATTATGAAGGATGGGGCGAGGCCGTTGCTTCACCACTGACTTCAATCGCAAGCTGGATTGCACCCATGTCACATAGCGGTTGCCATCCTGTAATCGACTCAGTTCTTGGTGAAGAGCTGAATTCACCTAGTGATATCGAAAGAATTGCTCGTAAAGTTAAAGAAATTTCGTTTTATGGAATCATTCAAAGTGACTTGACGTTCTCGGGAGTAGAAATTGCGCTCTGGGATTTATTGGGCAGAGCTAAGGAAGTTCCGGTGTACCAGCTACTGGGTTACAAAAAAGCTGAACCAAAACTTCCTTATGCTTCAGTCTTATTCGGAGATACCCCGGAAGAAACTCGCAAAAAAGCAGTCGCGATGCGCACCGCTGGCTTTTCAGCAATTAAATTCGGCTGGGGGCCTTATGGCCACGTCAGCGTCGAAGTTGATGCAACGCATGTCTTGGCTGCTCGCGAAGGCATCGGAAGCGATGCTTATTTAATGGTCGATGCCGGCACGGTATTCGATGAAGATCTTGATGCAGCTTCCAAAAGAATAAAAGATTTAGCTGACGCAAAAGTCACATGGTTTGAAGAGCCTGTATCAGCCGCTGCAGTCTCACTCTATAAGAAGCTTTCACAGATTAATCCTTCGGTTCGTCTTGCTGGCGGCGAAGGTGCACACAACGCCTTTCAAGCAGAAGATTTAATTGCAAATGGCGGAGTCGGTTATATCCAAATAGATACTGGATACATTGGCGGAATCGCACCGGCTTTTAGAGTTGCTAATTTTGCTAAAGAACACGGAGTTCAATTTGTAAATCACACCTTTACATCCCATTCGGCCTTATCGGCATCAATGCAGCCATATGCTGGAATGAAGGATTCGCGCTTTGCTGAATATCCAATGGAGCCGAAACAACTCTGCGTTGATTTAAATGACACCAAGATTCTGCCCGATGCAGATGGGATGATCTCGGTTCCCGAAAGGCCCGGCATAGGAATTCCATTTAGTATTCCTGCAATTAAGAAATATCTAGTGGATGTAGAGATAGTAGTGAATAAAAAAGTCCTTTACCGCACACCAGATACGAAGGT
>CANLHC010000059.1 GCA_947490625.1 Candidatus Nanopelagicaceae bacterium | reverse complement strand
AAGGCAGGCGTTGCTGCCTTCATCTCAGGAGCTGGCCCAACAGTTCTTGCTCTTCACACCTCTGATCAATCCGAGCTGGAAGAGTTAATGCGGGCGGCAGGCAATGGTTTTGAGGCAAAATCACTCGATATTGCAGTACGTGGCGCAACCCTGTTATAGTTTGGCCATCACCTTATAGCCCGCAAGTCAGGGCCAGAAGTTAAGTTGATAGATAAAAAATCCCTTGGGTTTGACTCTCATTTATTTGACGCACATTTATTTGTGGCAAACCCCAAACTGAAAAGATAAAGATGACTGAAATAGAACCTGTTCGTTCAAGCAGCCCTGAGCTCACATCAATGACCCTTCCTAAGTTAAAGGAAGTTGCGTCACAACTCGGTATCGAAGGCGCAGCGAAGATGAAGAAAGACCAGCTCGCTGGTGCGATTGCTGATTTACAAGCAAAGAACCGCGAAGAGGCTAAGGCTGAGCGCGAAGCACGCCGCGAAGCACGCAATGCAAAACGTAGCGCTGGACGTGACGCTAAAGAAGATTCTGATAACGACAACGACGAGGGCGAGAACGATTCCGCCAATAATTCAGGCGATAACGGTGACCGTGGTGATCGCAATGATCGCAACCGTGGACGCGATCGTAACCGTGGACGCGATCGCAATCGTGACCGTAACCGTGATCGTGGTCCTCGTGAAGAACGCGAACCTGTCATTGGCGAAGATGATGTTCTTGTCCCAGTCGGTGGATTGGTCGACATTATGGATAACTATTCGTTTATTCGTACAGGTGGATACCTACCAGGACCAAACGATGTCTATGTTTCACAGAGCCAAGTCCGCAAGTACGGTCTTCGTAAAGGTGATGTTGTCACAGGCCAGGTTCGCCAATTGCGCGAAGGTGAACAGCGCCAGAAGTACAACCCGCTAATTACTCTTGAAACAATTAACGGAGTCACTCCTGAAGAGGCACGTGGTCGTGTTGAATTCGGAAAGCTTGTTCCTCTCTATCCGCAGGAGCGTCTGCGCCTTGAAACTGAACCAAATATTCTGACAACTCGCGTGATTGATCTGATCGCACCTATTGGTAAAGGTCAGCGCGGACTCATTGTTTCACCACCTAAAGCTGGTAAAACTATGGTCTTGCAATCAATTGCAAATGCGATCACAACAAATAACCCAGAGTGCCACTTGATGGTTGTACTCGTCGATGAGCGCCCAGAAGAAGTTACCGATATGCAGCGCAGCGTTAAAGGTGAAGTTATTGCTTCCACCTTCGATCGCCCAGCTGATGATCACACCACAATTGCAGAGCTTGCGATCGAGCGCGCGAAGCGCCTGGTAGAACTTGGCCACGATGTAGTTGTACTTCTTGATTCGATTACTCGACTTGGTCGCGCATACAACATCGCAGCACCTGCTTCAGGTCGAATTCTCTCTGGAGGCGTTGACTCTGCGGCTCTCTATCCGCCAAAGAAGTTCTTTGGTGCTGCTCGTAATATTGAAGATGGTGGCTCGCTCACCATCTTGGCAACCGCCCTCGTTGACACTGGTTCTCGTATGGATGAAGTGATCTTCGAAGAGTTCAAGGGAACCGGAAATATGGAGCTCATCCTTGATCGCCGTATGGCCGATAAGCGCATCTTCCCAGCGGTCAACGTTGTTGCATCTGGTACTCGTAAAGAAGAAATTCTCATGGGAACCGAAGAGCTCAACATTGTCTGGAAGTTACGTCGCGTACTTCATGCTCTAGAACCACAAGCAGCACTTGAGCTTCTCCTCGAGAAGATGAAGGGCACCAAATCAAACGTTGAATTCTTGATGCAGATCCAGAAGACAACATCAGGGCCTGACGACTCAAAATAAATATTCTTTTGATCAGTCAGGTTTGAATGGGCTCTAGTCGAGGCACCTTGCCCTCAGTCATAATTACTGAGCTAAAGATCACCAGAGGTCTTGTGTATTGGAGATTGTGATGAGTACAGAACCTAGCTATGCAGAGAATGTATTGGCCAAGCAAGCTGTGTCGAAGTATGCAGATTCAATAATTCGTTGGGGTGGCGTTTTCCGAACCATATGCACAGTTGTAGCTTGGATTTACTTAGTTGGTGGTCCACTCATTGGATTTATTATGGTGGCTGGCCAACAAGCTTCAGCTATTTATCTTCTTGGCGGTATTTTCATTGGAGCCATCGCTGCGCTGGTGATGTTTGGCTATCGCCTGATTTTTGATTACATGCTGATGAAGGCTCATCAGAGCAGAATCGATAGATAACCTAGTAACTACTTGTGGGGAACGAAAACTTCTCTGATTACTCGATTAACGAGAGAAATATAGGCATCGTTATCAACCGGTGTCTCACTCAAGTCATCAACAATCTTGCCCAAGGTCCACGCCTGCATCAACACTGCGAGGGCATGCGGTTCAATCTCAGGATTGCAGAGTCCGCGAGCCTGCGCACCGCTGATTAATTCTGCAAGAACATCTGTTAAGCGCTGTTGCTCATGGCGCAATAGATCTGACATGCGAGGACTTGTAATCGCTCTACCAATTGTGAGTGCTCGTTCTTGACGTGCACGCTGCATACCCTCGCCTTGCGTCACTGCAGAAATTTGAGCGAGACCTGCATACAGTGTTTCAGAGGTAGTTGCAGTTTCTAGTAGTGAGCGAAGAGATGCGATATTTGTATCTACATAACGAGCAAAGCGAGAAATCATCGCCGCTTCAAGCAGATGATAAATATCTTCGAAGTGATGATAGAGCGATCCTTTAGAGATATTTGAACGATCTAAGACCATCTCAACCGTGATTTCATCAAAGCGGTATTTATCTAAGAGGTCAGCAGCACATTCAATGAGTGCGGTCTTAGTTGGATGCGTCGTCTTCGGCATGGCGATATTGTGGCAAGCAAGGCGTGATTTTGCCTAATCTGGCAATGAACGGTTGGAATAGTTTTCTACAACTTCCTTTCGCGCGTTTTTCACTGGAAACTCACACATTCAATCCGTGCATTTGAAACGATAGCTTAAATATCGAGCAAGGCCGGGAGAGTGGATTCTCGGTGGCTATCGACTCGTTTCACGGAAGAAATCAGTCTCGACTTGGGGCGGATCGGCGCTTCTCCGCATAAGCCCGCATATCGCGGGCATCGATTTCTCAGGTGCGGGGGAGAGCCGATACTCTTTACCCCTATCAATCGAGCACTTGGTTCACTTACCTGAAGCAGGAAAGACCCAAGTCGAAGAAGAGGAAAAATTATGAAGCCAGAGATTCATCCAGAATATAAAGAGACCCAAGTAACTTGTGGTTGCGGTGAAAAGTTTGTTACCCGCTCAACAGTTGCCAGCGGTTCAATCTATGTCGAAGTATGTTCAGTCTGCCACCCGTTCTACACAGGTAAGCAGCGCATTCTTGATACTGGTGGACGAGTCGCTAAGTTCGAAGAGCGCTTCGGAAAAAAGACAGCAAACTAGCTTTTCAAAGAGACCGCCTCGCTTGCCCTTGTGGCTAGCGGCGCGGTCTTTTTATTTCTTACCGCAGAACCCATGCCTTACGACAGAAGCGAGAGAAAGGAGTCAGTGATGAGCAACGATCGTTTTGCATCGGCGCACGAGATGGTTCGCGAGTATCAAGAACTTGAACAACTCATGGCTGATCCTTCAATTCATGAAGACCAAGGCAAAGCCCGCCAACTTGGTCGTCGCTATGCCCAACTCGGCCCTGTTGTCGCCGGATTTAATGAGTGGAAATCTGCTGCCGATGATCTAGAGGCAGCGAAAGAGATGGCGCTCGATGATCCAGATTTCGCTTCTGAAATTCCAGCGCTAGAAGAAACTGTAGAGCGCACAGCAACCAGACTGGAAGAGCTTTTATTGCCAAGGGATCCCAATGATGATCGCGATGTAATCATTGAAGTAAAAGCGGGTGCAGGCGGGGATGAATCAGCGCTCTTTGCTGGTGATTTAGTTCGCATGTATCAACGCTATGCCGAAAAGCGCGGCTGGAAGATTGAAATCATCGATATGACTGAATCTGATCTCGGTGGATATAAAGATATTTCTATGGCTGTTAAGTCAAAGGGAAGTGCTGAACCCGGGACTACACCGTATGCGCGCTTAAAGTTTGAAGGCGGAGTTCACCGCGTGCAACGTGTTCCAGAAACTGAAAGCCAAGGAAGAATCCATACCTCGGCTGCTGGAGTACTTGTTCTGCCTGAAGCAGAAGAAGTCGATGTTGAGTTGAATATGAATGATGTGCGCGTTGATGTGTATCGCTCATCTGGCCCTGGTGGTCAATCAGTTAATACGACTGACTCGGCGGTTCGACTCACACATGTGCCTACAGGAATCGTTGTTTCATGTCAGAATGAAAAATCACAGCTTCAAAATAAAGAATCTGCACTCCGTATCCTAAGAGCGCGACTTTTAGCTGATGCGCAGGAGAAGGCAGAAGCGGCGGCAATGGCCGAACGCAAGAGCCAAGTGCGCACCGTTGATCGATCAGAGCGCATTAGAACGTATAACTATCCTGAAAATCGTCTGAGTGATCACCGCGTTAACTACAAATCAAATAATCTCGATGCAGTCCTCAATGGTGAGCTAGATGATGTTGTCCAAGCGTTGCTCGATGCAGATAAGGCTGCCAAGTTAGCTTCAACTGATTAAGAGTTAGATGATGGACTTTAAAGAATTCTTAGGGACAGGTAAAGAACAACTCCGCGCCGCAGGAATCGATGCCACTGACGCCGAACATTTGATGGCATACGCGCTCGGCATCTCTCGCATGGATCTGCATAACCCAGTGATAGTTGATGATCGCCTGGCAAATTTTGGTGACCTCACAATTCTGGAGGAAACGTTCTGGAAACTTCTCGATGCCAGAGCAGCGCACCAACCACTGCAGTATTTAACGGGCGTTTCCTACTTTCGCTATCTTGAAATACAAGTAGGTCCCGGAGTATTAGTTCCTCGACCAGAATCAGAGTTACTTGTCCAAGCTGTTTTAGATCACCTAGAGAACGCCACTGAAACCGTCAGTGTTGTCGACCTTGGATCTGGATCAGGAGCACTTGCCCTTGCTATTTCTACAGAAAATGAGAAGACGCGAGTGATCGCCGTGGAGAAAGATCCGGCTGCGATTGAATGGCTGAAGAAAAATGTTGCACGAATTAATGAACAGGTGCGCATCGTAGAAAGTGATGTCGTAGATGCGCTCGAGGGCGTGAAGTGCGATGTTGTCATCGCAAATCCGCCCTATGTTCCAGATAGTCAGGTACTTCCGCGCGATGTCGCAGAACATGAGCCAGCGGTCGCACTATTTGGCGGGCCTACTGGCCTTGATATTCCTGGGCGCTTTATTGATACCGCGACTCGCCTGCTTAAGCCTGGCGGATTCTTTGCCATCGAGCACACCGAAGATCAAGGCGATGCGATCGCTGCTTTACTTGCCAAGAATTTTCTCAATATCATTACGCATCGAGATCTCACCGCGCGGCCTCGATACACAACTGCAATTCGGGGCAAGGAGTAATTGTGGCCACTCACGTTACCTTTGATGAATTCAATCCCACAGAGCATGTAGCTCTCGCTGCGAAATCTCTCCGTGATGGATTCGTTATCGTCGCGCCACATGAAAATGGTTATATCTT
>CANLHC010000058.1 GCA_947490625.1 Candidatus Nanopelagicaceae bacterium | reverse complement strand
TGATCTGCGGTGAACGCGAAACTGGTGCGCTCTTAGTCGATCATGCAACACCAGCAATGGTTTCAATTACCGGATCAGTTCGTGCCGGAATGGAAGTTGCAGGAGCTGCCGCTAAATCACTCAAGCGGGTACACCTAGAACTTGGTGGCAAGGCGCCTGTTGTTGTCTTTAATGATGCAGATCTACAGGCTGCCGCCGAAGGAATCGCTATCGCCGGATTCTTCAACGCTGGTCAAGATTGCACTGCTGCCACTCGTGTACTTGTGCAGGCAGGTGTCTATGACGAGATGGTGAAGTTGTTAGCAGATCAAGCAACTAATCAGATTGCTATGGGAATGCCAGATACTGATGTACTTGTCGGGCCCGTCAACAATGCTTCCCAATTTGCGCGCGTTAACGGATTTATTGAGCGAGTCCCAAGTCATGCACGAATCGTCGCTGGTGGATCACCGAATAACTTGGGCGGATATTTCATTGCACCAACAGTGATTGCAGATCTCAAGCAGAGCGATGAGCTGATCCAGAGCGAGATCTTTGGACCCGTCATTACGATCCAGAAATTTAACGACGAAGCCGAGGCGATCGCCTTGGCCAATGGTGTCGATTACGGCCTCGCCTCATCGATCTGGACTAAGGATCATGGACGAGCGATGCGCCTTGCTAAGGCCTTTGACTTCGGCTGTGTCTGGATCAATACCCATATTCCTTTAGTGGCTGAGATGCCTCATGGGGGATACAAGCGCTCTGGTTATGGCAAGGATCTCTCTAGCTACGGCTTTGAGGATTACACCCGCATCAAGCATGTGATGAGCAACCTCAACGCCTGAGATCTGGCGAAAAATTAGGTGAAATTTCTCCTGAAATTACCTGCAAATAGTTTGGCCTCACGGGGCTATCGGCTCCATAATGGGCCCTGCACAACCGTCCCTTGTTCCGGAAAATAAAAAGGAGCCCATCTACATGGCTAAATCACCTAAGTCTTCAGCTTTATCACAAGAAGCACGCGCAATTCTTAATTCAAAAGTTTCACGTCGTGGCGTATTTGCAGGAGCTGCGGGTATAGCTGGAGCAAGCATGCTCACTGCATGCGGTGGTTCATCATGCGATGTTTACAAAGCGCCGGCAGAAGCGGCAACTCTTCGCTGGGGTAACTGGCCTCTTTACCTGGATTACGACGAAGAGTGTGCTTACTATCCTACGCTCGATAAATTCAGTCGCGAGAATATTCTTAACAGCCAATACTTTGAAGATTACAACGATAACGACGAGTTCTTTGGAAAAGTTCAGGCGCAGCTAAAGCTTAAGCAAGATATCGGTTATGACATTGTGACTCCAACCGACTGGATGGCTGCTCGCTGGATCCGTCTGGGCTACACACATAAATTTGATAAGACAAATATTCCCAATGCAGGAAATATTCTTGACACTCTTGCATCTCCTTCATTTGACCCAACACGTGAACACTCCATGACATGGCAAGGCATCATGGGTGGATTTGGTTGGAACACCGAGAAGGTTCCTGGTGGAGTTCGTACCCTTGATGATCTCTTTGCACCTGCAAATAAAGGCAAGATCGTTGTTCTCTCTGAGATGCGCGACACCATCGGAATCATCTTGCGCTCACGTGGCGTAGATCTGCAGACAGTGACTGAAGATCAGTTTATGAGCGCTGTTGAATTCTTAGAGCAGAAAGTTTCAGATGGCTGGATTCGCGGGGTCAAGGGCAACGAATATGCTGAAGATCTCAAATCTGGCGATGCAATTGCTGTTATTGGTTGGTCTGGCGATATGTTCATCTTGAAGAATGATTACGAAGGCAAGTTCGACTTCGCAATCCCTGAGTCAGGTGGAACCATTTCAGGTGATAACTTGATGATTCCTTACACAGCAACCGCTGAAGCGAAAGCTAATGCTGAAAAGCTGATCAACTGGTATTACGACCCTGCAATTGCTGCAGAAGTTGCTGCCTACGTTAACTACGTAACTCCAGTAAAGGGTGCTCAAGCTGAGATGGAGAAGATCGATCCAGACCTAGCGACAAGCGAATTCATCTTCCCAACTGAAAAGACAATGGCTAACCTCTCTGTCTTCCGTTCGCTCACACCAACTGAAGAAACTTCTTGGTCAGAAGCCTTCCTCAAGGCATCTGGCATCTAAGTGAGCGATAGCGCAAACTCTGCACGTGGTGACCTCAAACTCACGAGCGTTACTAAGAGTTATGGCGACTTCACCGCTGTTGATGATCTCTCTTTAACCATCCCTGAAGGTTCATTCTTTGCATTGCTTGGACCTTCAGGGTGTGGCAAGACCACCACGCTTCGCATGGTGGCTGGTCTGGAAGAACCAACGGTGGGAAGTATCCACTTAGGTTCTACAGATATCACCTACACCAAGCCGTATCAGCGCCCCATTAATACAGTTTTTCAGAATTACGCACTCTTTCCACATTTAACAATCTTTGAAAATATTGCATTTGGTCTGCGCCGACGAGGAATTAAAGATGTTGATGAGTCAGTCAACAAGGTGCTCAACCTGGTTGAACTGCCTCATCTGGCACAGCGCAAACCAACACAGCTCTCAGGCGGGCAACAACAGCGCATCGCACTTGCTCGCGCCATTGTTAATCGTCCAGCACTTCTTCTCCTTGATGAACCGCTAGGTGCACTTGATCTCAAGTTGCGACGTCAGATGCAGATTGAACTCAAGTGGATTCAAAAGGAGGTTGGACTTACCTTCGTTCACGTTACCCACGATCAGGAAGAGGCCATGACAATGGCTGACACGATCGCAGTGATGAATGAAGGCAAGATTGAGCAGATGGGAAGCCCGGCTGATCTCTATGACAATCCAAAGACAGCATTTGTTGCAAACTTCCTCGGTCAATCCAATTTAATCAAGGGTTCACTCGTCGGCACAGATGGAGACTCGTTAGTCGCCGATCTCTTCGGTCAGAAGATTTCACTTCCGCGCTCTCGTTCTCACGCAGCCGATGCCTCGATTTATGCCGGTATCCGCCCAGAAAAGTTCCGCATTTCTCTTCTTCAAACCCCCACATCAGGCAATGTATTAAGTGGTGGAAAGATTGAAGATGTTTCATATATCGGTGTCTCGACCCAGTATCAAGTGATGATGCCGTGGGGACAAGAGCTGATGGTCTTCGAACAAAACGATGACGGGGTTGCACCATTTCGAATCGGTGACCCAGTGAATATCTCTTGGGAGCCAATCTTTACCTTTGCACTGCGTGGCGATGAAGATGCAGAAGCAGGTACCGAAGTAGTTCCTGAAGATCTCGACGAAGAGTAAGCAAAAGACTCCGGCTATGAAGAAGATAAGCACCCCCTACCTACTGCTTCTTCCTGGTTTCGCCTTTCTGCTTACATTTTTTGTTTTTCCGATTGTAAGTCTTGCTCAGGTCTCAACTGCAACTCCTGTCAGCGGTGGTGACATTGATGATTTTGAGCAAACCTTTAGATTTAGGAATTATCTGGAAGCATTTCTCGATAGCAGAGAGCATTTCGGGAGATCTATCATTTATGCATTGCTTGCAACCCTAATCGCGCTACTGATCTCTTATCCATTGGCGTATGCCTTGGCATTCAAATCTGGAAAATATAAGAACGTGCTTCTCGTGCTTGTTGTCGCTCCATTCTTCACTTCATTTTTGCTCCGAACAGTTGCGTGGAAGCAAATTCTGGGAGAAGAAGGCTTCGTGGTTCCTCCGCTGAGAGCGCTCGGGTTAATCAGCGAATCGACTACCTTGACTTCAACTGCAGGTGCGGTCATTCTGGGTATGGCCTATAACTTCCTGCCCTTTATGACTCTCCCTCTTTACGCATCCATCGATCGAATCGACCCTCGAACCCTGGAAGCATCCGGTGATCTCTATGCCAACGGTTTCACAACCTTCCGTAAAGTAACCCTTCCTCTCTCCATGCCAGGTGTAGTCGCTGGAACCCTGCTTACATTTATTCCCGCTGCGGGTGACTATGTGAATGCTGAATTGTTGGGCGGACCAAATAACACAATGATTGGTAATGTCATTCAATCGAGATTCCTCATTCCAGATTATCCGACTACATCAGCGCTTTCATTTATGTTGATGGCTGCGATTCTGATTATTGTTGTTGTGTATATCCGTAAAGCCGGAACGGATGAGGTTGTATGACTTCGCAAAATAGAGAATCTATCGTTTCCAAGCGACCATTAGGTGCTTCGATATCGCGCTGGTTTGGCAAAAATCTCATACGTGTTTACATGGCTCTAGCATTTACCTACCTCTTTATCCCAGTGGTCTATACCTTCGTCTTCTCCTTTAACGATTCAGGGAAATCAAATATCACTTGGCAAGGGTTCACCTTCGATAAGTGGTTGTATCCCTGTGGTGCTCCTCGTGTGTGTGAAGCGCTAGGAAATTCAATTAAAATTGGTTTGCTTTCAACGATATTTTCAACAATATTGGGAACACTGATTGCTTTTGCGATTGGTCGCTATGCATTTAGAGGTCGATCAGCGTCAAACCTTTTAATCTTCCTTCCGATGGCAACTCCAGAGATTGTCTTGGGAGCTTCTATCCTTTCGCTCTTTCTTGTATTGCAGATATCTCCAGGTTTCTGGCCAACAGTTATTGCTCACGTTGTTTTCTGCGTCTCCTTCGTTGTTGTCACCGTGAAAGCGCGTATTGCATCCCTTGATCCCAGGCTTGAGCAGGCTGCGATGGATCTCTACGCCAATGAATTTCAAACATTTCGCCGCGTGACCTTGCCATTGGTTGCACCAGGAATTGCAGCAGCAGCTCTTCTGGCCTTTAGCCTCTCTTTCGATGATTTTATTATCACTAATTTCAACTCTGGAAACGTCACAACCTTTCCAAAATTTATTTATGGAGCAGCAGCACGCGGAATCCCAGCGCAAGCTAACGTGATTGCCTCCGCTGTCTTTTTCCTTGCCTTAGCCCTGGTTATCGTTGGACAAGTGGTCAGCCGTAAGCGTAAAGTTTCTTAAATGGTTAACCACGGCAATATGTACGGTCCCAGCTTTACCTTCCTAGGTGTTGCCCAATGCGACCTTGATGATCCAGCAACCTATGCCGATGCCGATATTGTCATTGTCGGTGCACCCATTGATTCAGGAACTTCGCATCGATCCGGCGCCAAGTTTGGTCCGCAGGCAATTCGTGGCGGAGATTATCTGCCCCATGATGCAAGTCGCCCACATTTAGCGTTACGCACAGATGGTTTGAAAGATCTCACCGTTGTTGATGCGGGTGACTTAATGATGCCTGGGGGAGACTTGGCTGCATCATTGACTGTCTTGCGTGAAGCGACTGAGAAGATTTCACGAGCAGGTGCAATACCTGTGATTCTTGGTGGCGATCACTCGATCGCATCTGCAGATGTTGCAGGCATTGCAAACCATCGCGGACATGGAAAGATTTCAATGATCCATTTTGACGCGCACGCCGATACTGGCGAAGATCACTTCGGTGCATTGATCGGACACGGAACTCCGATGCGTCGTCTCATTGAAGATGGATACATGCGGGGAGATCGCTTCTTACAATTAGGCCTTCGTGGTTATTGGCCAGATCATGCCACCCTTGCCTGGATGCGCGATCAAGGTATGCGCTCTTACGAGATGACCGAGATTCATCATCGTGGACTTAATGCAGTTCTTGATGAATCTTTTGCAA
>CANLHC010000057.1 GCA_947490625.1 Candidatus Nanopelagicaceae bacterium | reverse complement strand
CTCGCTGAAGCGACCGATCTATATATCGTGGCCGCTATATATCGAATCGATATATCTGGCGCTATTGAACATCAGATACCCCCTCATCGCAACTCACACCCCCGGCGACTCGCCGTAGCCAGTTCTGGCCGCCTCTCGTGATTTAATCGCCAGATGAGTCCATCTGCCATCAAGCGCCCCGCGAAGCCAGCACGAGAGACGATCGCTCCCTCTGACCTCACCTTCGGGCTCTCCACCTGTAAGCGCTGCATCTGGATCAAATACTGGTTCAAGGTGACCATGCCTGGGCAATTCCCTCTGGTCAAGCCCTTAGCTGATGCGCAAGAAGAGCATTTCCGCCGCGCTTCCATGCAGGATCTCGACCCGAAATTAGCGCCGGGCGTAGTCAAGCAATGGGGACAGTGGGTCAAATCCGCTCCGCTAGTAATTGCCGGGCGAGAGACCACGTGGAAGATCCTTGGCATCTATGACCTCTTGGCTCACTACGAAGATGGCTCTGTCGGGATCATTGATTGCAAGGTCTCAGATTCAGATCGGGATAACGGCGCCTTCTATGCCCCGCAGTTAGAGGCGTACGCGCACGCCCTGGAAAATCCTGATCGCGGCAAACCCTTCCCCGTTTCCTCCATGGGTCTTCTCGTGTGGAGACTCAACGGCGTGACACCCACTGCAGATGGCACATGTGGATTCGGCGTCACGCAGCACTATCTGCCGGTCGAAAGGGATAGTCAAAAATTTAACGCACTCCTGGAAGAGCTCATTGATGTGATCGAAGGAGATTTCCCAGATGCCGGCCCTGAATGCCCCACATGTAATTACCTCGTGCAGAGGGCAGAGATTCAATCACTCTGATTCTTCTGCGCCATCCTTGCCCGGCTTAGCCCCTGGCTTCTTTGCTTTGACTGCATACTCATCAACATACTCTTGCCCTGATAGCTCTTGAATACGAGCCATGATTTTATCGGTGACTTCTCGCAGATAGGCAAGGTCGGTTGAATCACCATCAAAATACATCGCTTCCCCAAAAGTCATTCCTACTCGTTTTACATTGGGAATCACTTGACCCGATGGCTGAATTTTCTCGGTGTTAAACATTGCAACTGGAATAATGGGTGCACCGGATTCGATTGCAAGACGGGCAATACCTGTTCGCCCCTTGTAGAGACGTCCATCTGGAGATCGCGTTCCTTCTGGATAAATCCCTATGCACTTTCCTTCAGACAGGATTTGTAGCCCTGTAATAAGTGCCGCTTCACTGCGCCGTCCGCCTGAGCGATCAACGGGAACCTGTCCTAAGGCGATGAAGGTGAGTTTCTTGATAAACCCCTTAGGTCCCGGAGAAGTGAAGTACTCGCTCTTGGCTAGAAATGTCACCTTGCGGGGAACAACAAGTGGCATAAAGATGGAATCGCTAAAGGAGAGATGGTTTGAGGCAATAATCAAGGGGCCAGAGCTGGGAACATGTCGCAGACCCTTGACCTTGGGGCGAAAGAGAATCATGAGGAAGGGTGTGAGGAATGCGCGCAACGTGCCGTAGGGCAGATTGTTCATGCTCATAATTTATCCCCTTTCTACTCAATCTGGTCAGTTTATGCGAATATAAAGCATGGCACCAACCTCAGATGATTCAAAACCAGAGCAAAATCCGGGTGAAGATGACCAAGATCTCACGGATGAGAAGTTTCACGCTCTCGTATCTGGGCTTTCACTTGATCAAAGCGCTCCCAACGATTATCTCGACATCCTTGCACGCGCTGAAGTAGCTGAAGGCTTTACTCCTCCAGAGCCAGAGAAGATTCAATTCTTCACTTCTATCAAAGAGGGAATGAAAGCATTTAAGAAGTGGAAAGATAACCCTAGAAAAGATAACACCGACCTCGATGATGATGGAGCACAGATATGAGTAAAGAATTTAGATGGGGAATACTTGCAAGTGGTGGCATTGCACAAGCATTTGCACGCGACCTTTCCTATTTCAATCATCACATCGTCGCAGCGGTCGGGTCACGTTCACAAGGCGGCGCAGATTCATTTGCCGCTGAGTTTCCTGGCTGTACCGCTTATGCAAGTTATGAAGAGCTCGTGGCAGATCCCACACTCGATGCTATCTACGTGGCATCGCCTCATCCTTATCACGTGAGCAACACCCTTCTAGCTCTCAATGCAGGCAAGCCAGTGTTATGCGAAAAACCTTTAACGATCAATGCGGCAGAGGCACGACAGATGAAAGCGGCTGCAGAGGCTAACGATGTCGCACTGATGGAGGCAATGTGGGCACGCTTCTTGCCACATATGCATAAGGTGCGCGAGATTCTTGCCTCTGGAGTTCTCGGTGATATCTGGGCAGTTGAAGCAGATCACGGACAGCGACTTTCAGATTATGCCAACCCTCGACACTGGGAACCAGAACTCGGTGGTGGTGCACTCCTTGATCTTGGTATCTATCCAATTTCATTTGCACATATGGTTCTCGGGGCCCCAATGAAAATTACCGCGTCAGCAACTTTTACTGACAAGGGCGTCGATGCCAGCTCAACTGTGATCTTTGATTACAAGAGTGGAGCTCAGGCGATATTGACTTCAAATATGATGGTCTCGACCCCGTGCCGCGCAACTATCTGTGGAACGCTTGGAAAAATTGAAATAGATCGCACCTTCTACAACCCAACATCAATACGTGTGATTATGCATGATGGAACCACCACGGAATATCCAAAAGAGTACAAAGGCCATGGCCTCCGCGATCAAGCACTTGAATTTGAAAGAGTGGTGCGAAGCGGTGCAAAGAGTTCACCAATTTTAACCCCGGCCGAATCAGTTGTGATTATGGAATCACTCGATGAAGTCCGCAAACAAATAGGGCTTATCTATCCCAGCGAAAGATAAATCGCACAGCTCGGAGTTTTACAATCGTGCTAGATTGGCAACGCCGACAAGGCCTGCCTTATTTCCAAGTTGTGCCGGAACAATATCGGGATACGGATGTTTGCCGGCAAATGGCATATGTCGGATTAATGACTGACGCGTTGGCTCCAGCAGTATCTCTCCGGCATCAACGACTCCCCCACCAATAACAATGCGAGTGGGATCTAGAATCACACTCAATGCTGCAATCCCAGCACCGAGATAATGTGCAGTGGTGTTAAAGGCGGCAAGTGCAACAGCATCTCCAGCATGAGCTGCTTCCGTCACATGTTTTCCGGTAAGGCCATAAACCGTGCCATCACCAAGTGAGAGTAGATTGCGCGCCAACTCTGGAGTCGCACTAATTGCTTCGCGTGCATGTCGCATGAGCGCGCTACCGCTTGCATATTGCTCAAAGCAACCGCGTGCTCCACATCCGCACAGGTGTCCCTCTGGAACTACGCGCATATGTCCAATCTCGGCCGCGGTTCCAAATCCACCGCGATAGAGATTGCCATTAACAACCATTCCACCGCCGATTCCGGTACCTACTGTCACGATAAGAAGATGATCATGGCCACGACCTGCACCAAAGGCGGCCTCACCCCATGCTGCAGCGTTGGCATCATTTTCAATCACAACTGGCAAGCCAATGAGCGCGGTAAGTTCGGCATCAAGGTCAACGCCATTCCAACCTGCAATATTTGGCGCTGCCAGCATCGTCTTTCTATCGGATGAAACAAATCCAGCTGCAGAAATTCCAATCGATTCAACTGAATGTGCATCCATCAACTCGCGCGCAACATCTGCAATCGCCGACGTGAGCGCTGTGCCACCTTCATGTGGAGTCTCACGACGTGCCTCAAGGAGAATATTCCCAGAGGCATCAACTACACCACCGAGAACTTTCGTCCCTCCGACATCAATGCCGATTGTGTAGGTCATTAGCTATTTATGCTTCGCAGTGCTCTTTTAATTGAGAAAGCGTCTGATCGATCGTGGATTTCTCTTGCTTCGTAACCATCATTTGTGGAATTGACATTGAAACTCCCACTGAAAGTTCATAAGTTACTTCAGTCTCATCGCCAAGATCTTTAACTATGTATGCGCCATCCATCTTCGTTAACATATTTGCATCTTCGAGTTCAAACTCGACTCGGCCAGGTGCGCCATCCCAATTGTAGGAAAGAGAAACTTCATCTTTTACTGGTCCTGCGCTGATTGTCATGGTTACACCAGTAGGGCGCCCTGATTCGTCTCGCTCGGTAATCTTGACTTTTGTTATAGAATCCGACCATTCGGGGTATTTCTCGAGATCGAAAAGTACCTCTGTCACATCACTCATTGCTGCTTCAATAACAACCGTGGATCTGCTCATATCGCTCATGGGCGCAAGGCTACCTTGAGAAATCTCTTTCTGGGATCTCCCATTTTTGCCATTCCACCGCTAGCGTTTGCCCATGACAACTTATTCAGTAGATCCCCTAGTCCCTGCGGCCACCGAGGGAAACCTCACCGAACTGATCGCTCACAGAGCATGGTTCGAGCCAGAGCGAGTAATTATGTCTCGACCTTTGGGTGAAGGGTGGCAGCCAGTAACTGCGCGTGAGGTTGAAGCTGAGGTGCGCGCAACCGCTAAGGGCTTAGTTGCAGCCGGTATTAGCGTCGGCGATAGAGTCGCAATCATGGCTCGCACTCGATACGAGTGGACGATTCTTGATTTTGCAATTTGGTATGCCGGTGGATGCGTTGTCCCAATTTATGAAACATCATCTGCCGAGCAGGTTGATTGGATCTTGAGTGATTCTGGTGCTGTCGGTGTGATCGTCGAAGCTCCTACGCATCGCGAGCTAGTGCAGACAGTACTTCCTTCACATACAAAACACGTGTGGACGATGACAGATGACGTTCTCTCTGTTCTTGCAAAAGCGGGTGCGCAGATTAGCGATGACGAGATTGATCGCCGCCGTAACTCCTTAAAGCCCGAGACTCTTGCCACATTGATCTATACATCTGGAACTACGGGACGGCCAAAGGGTGTGAGCCTGACGCACGGTAACTTCCTCTCAGAGTGCGGAAATGTTGTGCAAGGTGCATCTGATTTGTTCCTTAAGCCTGGCGGCTCAACTCTCCTCTTCCTTCCTGTCGCTCACGTTTTCGGACGCATGGTGCAGATCGGTGCAATTACTGCAGGGTTACATTTAGCGCATTGCAGCGATCCGGTTTCACGCCTTCTGCCAGATCTCCAATCATTTAAGCCAACATTTGTTCTTGCTGTTCCGCGAATCTTTGAAAAGGTCTATAACGGAGCAGAAGCCAAGGCAGAGGCGGCTGGCAAAGGAAATATCTTCAGAAAGGCAGCAGAAGTTGCTATCGCTTATAGCGAGAATATCGATGCAAAGAAATTTAAGCCGATGCTCACATTTAAGCATGCACTCTTTGACAAGCTTGTATTCTCAAAAATTCGCACCACACTCGGTGGAGCTGTAGAGGCTGCAATCTCCGGTGGAGCTCCACTCGGAGCTCGCCTTGGTCACTTCTTCCGCGGTGCAGGTGTAACAATCTATGAAGGCTACGGATTAACAGAGACAACAGCGGGTGCAACCCTTAACATCACCGGCCATCTCAAGATCGGTTCGGTCGGTCGCCCTATCCCAGGAACATCAGTGCGTATTGCCGATGATGGCGAAGTTCTCATCAAGGGACCGATTGTCATGAAAGGATATTGGCAGAACGATGCCGCCAATAGCGAAGTATTTGATAATGATCGCTGGTTTAAGTCCGGAGATCTTGGAAAGCTCGATGAAGACGGCTTCCTTTCAATCGTTGGCCGTAAGAAGGAACTTATCGTTACTGCCGGTGGAAAGAATGTCGCTCCTGCCGTTCTTGAAGATCGTCTACGCGCGCATCCACTC
>CANLHC010000056.1 GCA_947490625.1 Candidatus Nanopelagicaceae bacterium | reverse complement strand
ACAAAGATTCGATCGCCTGGTTGGCCCCGTTTGGCAGATGCGTATTCAATAATCAGATATTCGCGCGTGACGTTATTGACGGTGCGCGCTGTCATCTCAATGTAGCGGCCGATTCCATGTTGCTCATGGACGATGAAATCTCCCGCTTTGAGTTCCAGCGGATCAACTACCTGCTTACGCTTTGACGGCATCTTCGCACTGTCACGCCCACTTGATTTACTGCCAGAGAGATCGCGCTCTGTGAAAAAGAGAAGTCCGCAATCCTGCGATGAGAAGCCGTGAGCAATTGTTGATTGGCAGAGATAGATGGCACCTTTTGTAGGGGCAGTGTTGAGTTCTTGCACGATCTGTACCGGCAGATCTGCCGAACGAAAGATTCCGGCATATCGTTCGATCATTCCATACCCTGATGCTGAAAAAATCACGCTGTGATGGCTAGCCAGCCCTTGGCGAAGTAATTCGATCGCGCGTTCGCTATCACCGCGCATGGGTTCAATCGCAACGAGGTCGAGAAAGCTCGCGCTCTCATCAAGGTCGCTACCGAAGTTATTGAGTGACCTGGTGACAAGACCTGCCTGCAGAATCACCGCGTGCAGCTCGTCCCAATCAAGATAGGTCGTTGCCTCAGCCGGAAGTGGTGCTGCTGCACCGATTGAAGCACTTGACCATGCGGCTTGAAAGAATTCATCGTTTGTTGCAATCAGGTCTGCGGTGCGAGATTTAATCCGTTCGTCGTCAATGAAAAATACTTCGCTGTGTCCAGGCATACGGGAGCTAATTGTTTCAAGCTCTTCGACCAACATCGGAATAAGGGATTCCATTCCATCACACGATATTCCTTCTGCAATTTTTCCTAATATTTCAGAGGCTGAGGGATATTTGTTTTGTAGCTGCGCGGCGCGCGCTTGAATTTCAGGAGTAAGAGTAAATTCGCGACAAGGAAGTATTTCGATTTTCTCGGTGACAGGAGTTTGTGTGCGCTGATCTGCCACATCAAAGTACTTCATATCCTCGATCTCATCGCCAAAGAAATCGATACGAACCGGGTGAACCGCCAGCGGGAAGAAGACGTCAACAATTCCACCGCGAACCGCAAACTCTCCTCGTCTTTCAACGAGATCTGTACGTGTGTAGGCACTTATGGCCAAGTGTTCAACAAGATCGGTGAGTGAGAGCTCTTGTCCAATCTCCAGCGTGCGCAACGGATTAGCTGAAATTGCTGAGATAAACCTATGGATCGCCCCGCGCACAGGAGTAATCACTATTGGATGTGAGTGATATCCCGTCTTTAACGAATGAAGAGTTGCTACTCGCCGCGCAACTGTGTCAGTGCGTGGACTTAGTCGTTCGTGAGGGAGTGTTTCCCAAGCCGGAAATTCAAGAACATGATCATGTAGTTCGCGTAGTTCGTGGGCTAAATCTTCAGCGCTACGAGAAGAACTCGTAATCACAAGCAAAGGTTTCTCTTTGGCACGGGCTGCGAGAAGAAATGGGTAGGCAGGATTAGGCGCGATTATTTTTGTTGAGTGAATGAGCGCGTCAGCAATCTCTGCGTTGGTCTCGAGAGCTGAGATCACACCGCGCATAATTCACCCCCCAATAGCAACTGGCCCCGCTTGGTCAAGACCAGGGGGCTACGGGCAAAGTCTACGGTGTGCGCACTGTGCAGAATTCCCTGCGAGAATACGTGCATGACAAATCAGGATGAGTCGCTGCGCGCAGATGTGCGTCGATTGGGCGATCTCCTGGGTCAGACACTTGTCCGCCAGGAAGGCCAGGAACTACTCGATCTCGTCGAAAGCGTACGTAAAGCGGTGCGCGAAGGAACGGGCGGAGAAGTTCTTAAAGATTTATCCGTCGATGATTCGATTCAGTTGGTGCGAGCATTTAGTACCTACTTTCACTTGGCAAACGTGGCAGAGCAAGTCAACCGCGTACGAATTATTTCGGAGTCACGAGAAGTCAACGGTTCATGGATTTCGCGTGCAGTAGATAAAGTCATTGCAGCACAGAAGTCGCAAACTCCTGGTCATCAATTTTCACAAGAAGATCTTGAGCAATGGGTAAGTGAATTAAGCGTCCGTCCTGTCTTTACCGCTCATCCGACCGAAGCTGCACGACGATCGATTCTTAATAAACTCGGAGAGATCTCACGCCTGCTTGATTTACCAAAGAGTGTGACCAACTCACAATCACTTGCAGAAATTGTAGATTTGTTATGGCAGACCGATGAACTTCGCGTTGATCGCCCTGAACCACTCGATGAGGCGATGAACGCTCTGTATTACCTCGATGACCTGGCACGAACCACGGTTCCAGAAGTGTTAAATGAATTTGCACACCAGCTCAAGCGCCTCGGGGTGGAATTACCGGTGACCGCACGTCCGCTCACATTCGGTACATGGATTGGTGGCGATCGAGATGGAAATCCAAATATCACACCAGAGATCACAAAAGCGGCCGTAGTCCTGCAGGTAGGACACGCAATCAGAACCACAATCGCAGCGATGGATCAATTGCGTCAGATGCTCTCTGTCTCAACCCGCATTATCGGTGCGACACCTGAACTATCGGCATCTGTCGAAGAAGATCTAAAGCACATACCTGAATTCGAACCACGTTTTCGTCGACTCAATACGCAGGAGCCCTATCGCCTCAAGGCAACGGCAATTGTTCATCGCTTAGCTTTAACGAGAGATCGCCATGCAAAGGGCACGCCGCATGTGCCGCACCGTGATTACAAAGATACCGCCGAACTTTTAGCTGACTTAACGCTGATGCGTGACTCACTCTTTGCACACCGCGGCGAATTAATTGCAACAGGATTGCTCGAAAGAACGATTCGTTCAGTGGCAGCCTTTGGAATTACCCACGCGACGTTAGATATCCGTGAACATTCAGATGCCCACCATGCAGCTCTGGCAGAAATCATCGGTGGCACCTATGCAGATCAGAGCCACGAGCAACGCTTTGACACCCTCACAGGACTATTGGCAGATAAGCAGAATCCTTCAACTTCTTCTCTGACCGGAAATAATGCCAAGACTTTCAATACCTTTGTTGCAATTAACGAATTGATCGAAGACTTTGGACCAGAAATCATTGAAACCTACATCGTTTCAATGACCAAGGGTGCCGATGATCTGATTGCAGCAACGGTCCTAGCTAAGTTGGCCGGACTAGTTGATCTGTCGGCTGGTATTGCAAAGATCGGATTTGCTCCGCTCCTGGAAACTGTTGCCGAGCTTCGTGCGGCGGGTGAGATTCTTAATCGTCTCTTATCAAATCCAACATATAGAAAAGTTGTAGAACTTCGTGGTGATATCCAGGAAGTCATGTTGGGATATTCAGATTCAAATAAAGATGCAGGAATTGCAACAAGCCAATGGGAAATTCACCGCGCACAGCGCCAGCTTCGCGATGTCGCACTCAAGCACGGTGTTCGTCTTCGCTTATTCCATGGACGCGGTGGTTCAGTCGGACGCGGTGGCGGTCCAACCTATGAAGCACTCGTAGCACTTCCTTGGGGATCTATTGATGGTGAAATTAAAGTCACCGAACAAGGTGAAGTCATTAGCGATAAGTATTCATTGCCTGCACTAGCGCGCGAGAATGTTGAGCTCACCTTGGCCGCATCTTTTGAGGCAACAATTCTTAATCGTGCACCACGTCAAAGTGCAGAAGAGCTTGAGCGTTGGAATACCTGCATGAACCTCATCTCTGATGCTTCGTTTACGCAATACCGAAACTTGGTTGACCATCCTGATCTTCCTGCATATTTCTACGCATCCACTCCTGTAGAACAGCTTGGAAATCTTTTCTTAGGTTCACGTCCATCACGCAGACCAGATGCCACATCAGGCCTGGGATCCCTCCGTGCGATTCCTTGGGTATTTGGATGGACGCAATCACGCCAAATTGTGCCGGGTTGGTTTGGCGTTGGATCAGGACTGAAAGCCGCGCGCGATGCGGGCAAAAGCGCTGATATGAAATCTATGCTGGCGAGCTGGCACTTCTTCCATACCTTTATTAGCAATGTAGAGATGACGCTTGCAAAGACTGATTTGATCACTGCGCGTCGTTATGTAGAAACACTTGTACCGAAAGAGCTTCACCACTTCCTCGATGAGATCACCGCGGAATTCGAACTCACTGTTTCTGAAATTCTGCTGCTCACCCAGAAAGATTCGCTCTTGAGCGAACAACCAGTTCTGGCACGCACGCTCCAAGTGCGCGATGCTTATCTTTCACCGCTGCATTTGCTGCAGATCAACCTGCTACAACGTGTGCGAGCCAAGGGTGATTCTGCAGATCCAACGCTGATTCGTGCGCTTCTGCTGACAATTAATGGTGTTGCTGCTGGCCTTCGTAATACAGGCTGATCTACGAGTTAAATTTCGACTGCGTAAACTCGAGTCCTTTTTCGATCAAGGACTCAACAACATCGCTTCCCCGCTCGATGAACTCTTCTAAGGTCTGCTTCTCTTCCTTGCTAAATTGTTTCAAGACAAAGTCAGCTGGATCTTGCTCGCCCATCGGGCGTCCAATACCCAAGCGAACGCGGTAATAATCTGGAGTATCAAAGGCTGAGGTCATTGATTTCAAACCGTTGTGGCCGTTATCGCCGCCACCTAACTTGCTACGGATGACTGAGTACCCAATATCTAGTTCATCATGCAAGACAATAATTTTTGCTGGTTCAACCGAATAGAAGTTAGCTAACGCCTTAATCGGTCCGCCAGTTTCGTTCATATAACTATTTGATTTAGCGAGAATTACTGGATGCGCATCAACACCAACGCCTAATTTATAGGCAGCAATTTGGGTGCGAGATTTATGGTTCGCAAGTTTTACATTGTGGCGTTTGATGAGATGGTCGATAACCATCTGACCCACATTGTGACGGGTGGCAGCGTATTGATCGCCTGGATTACCAAGGCCCACTACCAACCACGTCATAATGAGAAAGGGTACGGGCTAAGCGTCTTTCTTTTCAGCATCTGCTGCAGGTGCCGCAGCATCTGCTGCTGCCACTGGAGCTACTACCTCTTCGACCGCTGCTGTTGAGCGCTCAGATAAGTGAACAACAATCATCTTTGGATCGCTGACAAGAGTTGTGCCTGCAGGAAGAACGACCTCTGATGCATACCGTGAAGTACCAGATGTCATTCCTTCAATGTCAAGTGTAAGGAACTTAGGAATAGAAGTAGCTTCTGCTTCGATCTCAATTGTGTGGTTGACGTGCTCGAGGATTCCATCTGGATCGTGCTTTCCTTCTGTGTGAACAGGAACGTCAACAGTAACTTTCTCGCCACGGCGAACAAGTACGAGGTCGATGTGCTCGAGGATCTGCTTGAGTGGATGGCGAACAACTGACTTTGGAAGTGTGAGTTCGACCTTTCCAGCAATATCAATATTAAGAAGAACGTTTGACTCTTTGAGTGCAACGCCAAGTTCTTTAGCTGGCAATGTGATGTGAAGTGGCTTCTCACCGTGGCCGTAGATAACTGCTGGGACAAGTCCTGCAACGCGTGCACGTCGTGAAGCACCCTTACCGAATTCGGTACGTGTGGTTCCCTTGATTGATACTTCTGCCATTAAAAAACTCCTAGTTAGTAGTTCAAAGCCTTTGGCTATGAACCAGAAGACATTGTGCTCTGACTAGGAGTTAGATTCCTTGCCGTCGATAACGGTTTCGATCGAAACCCTCGCCAGAATGAGGCAAGACTAGCTTGAGTTAGCTATGTCCGTCAAAAAGACTTGTAACTGAGCCATCCTCGAAGACTTCACGGATTGCCCGGCCCAAAAGTGGGGCGATTGAGAGCACGGTGAGCTTGTCGAAGTGTTTGTCATCTGCGAT
>CANLHC010000055.1 GCA_947490625.1 Candidatus Nanopelagicaceae bacterium | reverse complement strand
CAGGGATTACTTCGGGGCGCACACCCAGTCTTTCGAAGACGCCTTCGATAAAGAGATCGCGGTTGGTGGCATCGCGTGTGGCACTTGTTGCACAGAAGCGAATCTTTTCTACACCGCGCTTTGCGATTTCGGCGGCATAGAGATCAACGGCAGCAAGTGTGCGGGCAATTGCATCAGGGTGGAATTGCCCAGTTTTATCAACGCCTTGTCCTAGTCGAACGATTTCCATGAGGCGCGTTACTTCGCGGAATGAATCGCCTTCGATATCTGCAATCAGTAAACGAATGGAATTTGTTCCACAATCAATAGCTGCTACTCGCATGGCTCTGTTTTCCACCATTCAGGTAATTGTGCGAGTGCTTCATCACCTAATGGATTTACACCGGGACCGGCAGAGAGTGAATGCGCAACGAGTGAGTGCAAACACTTAACACGGTTGGGCATTCCGCCTGCAGATATTCCTTCGACTTCAGGAACATCCATCTTTAGTGCTGCGCGAGCTGCTAGGTAATCATCGTGGGCTGCAGCATATGCACCTGCAAGTTCAGCATCAGTTTCCAGACGCTCGTTCATTGTGGCCATGAGGCCAGTTGATTCAAGTGTTGAGATCGCAGCAGTAAGTCGTGGACAGGTGGCATAGTAAAAAGTTGGAAATGGTTCGCCGTGGCTAAGCCGAGGTGGAGTTTCAACAACTGCCGCATTGCCGCAAGGACAGCGATAGGCAATGGCATGCACATCGCGTGGAGTACGACCGAGTTGAGTTTCGATACACGCTAAATCTTTTGCAGTGACTTCTTTTTCGCTGGGGTTAATCATCACTTCTCGCCAGTGACTTGCGTGATCGAAGCGATCATTCGTGTGTACCAGGGTGAACCATCTTCAAGTTGATCAGCAACTTTATTTGCTACCGCTTCAGGTTCACCGGTGGGTGTTCCGGTAACGATGTATTGGCGCTCACCAGGCATTACAAAATGTAGGCGTTCGCGCGCTTGTGCCTTTACATACTCTGGATCCTGCCAGCGCATTAACTCAAGGCGTGCGGCTTCAAGTGCGGCGCGATCACCATCTACTTGTGCGCGTAGAGCATTGATCTGTGCGCGCTGATTAAAGTAATGCTGAATCGGTGGCGCGAGCACGAGTGCAAAGATAAAGAAGATGGCAACTAAAGAGAAGGTACGAGTTGAACCAGGACGCCGCGAAGAAAATACTCGCTTGGATCTAGGCCGGCGCACCTGAATTTATCCTTACCGGTTATTAATTCTTAAACCGTGGGAATGCAGCGCGGCCGGCATAGAGAGCACCTGCTGCAAGTTCTTCTTCAATACGAAGGAGCTGGTTGTACTTAGCAACGCGCTCACTTCGAGCAGGTGCACCAGTTTTAATCTGACCACAGTTAGTTGCTACTGCAATATCAGCGATGGTGGTGTCTTCGGTTTCACCCGAACGGTGGCTGAGCATGCTGCGGTATCCAGCGCGGTGCGCCATATCAACAGCATCAAGTGTTTCAGTCAGTGTTCCGATCTGATTTACCTTTACAAGAAGTGCGTTAGCTGTATTTCCAGCAATTCCCTTTGCAAGACGTGTGGGGTTTGTAACGAAGAGGTCATCTCCCACAATCTGCAGTTTTGAGCCAAGAGATGCGGTCATTGCAGTCCAACCCGCCCAGTCATCTTCATCAAGTGGATCTTCGATAGATACCAATGGATAGGCAGATACGAGCTCTGCGTAGTAGGCGATCATTTCATCAGAGGTACGTAGTGAACCTTCAAACTTGTACTTTCCACCTTCATGGAACTCGGTCGCTGCAACATCCATTGCAAGTGCAACATCTTTACCTGGCTTGAGGCCAGCAGCTTCGATAGCTTCAAGAATGAGATCGAGTGCAGCGCGGTTGCTCTCAAGGTTTGGCGCAAAGCCACCTTCGTCGCCGACGCTTGTAGCAAGGCCACGCTTTTTCAATACTGCTTTAAGTGAGTGGTAAATCTCAGCACCCCAGCGAAGTGATTCGCGGAATGAGTCAGCACCAATTGGGGCAACCATAAATTCTTGGATATCAACGTTGGTATCAGCGTGCGCGCCACCGTTGAGAATGTTCATCATAGGAACTGGAAGCACGTGGGCGTTTGGTCCGCCGAGGTATGAAAAGAGTGAGAGATCTGCAGATTCGGCAGATGCTTTTGCAACGGCAAGTGAGACACCGAGAATGGAGTTCGCGCCGAGCTTTGATTTGTTCTGGGTTCCATCGAGATCGATCATCTCTGCATCAATCATGCGCTGATCGCGTGCATCAAATCCTACGATTGCAGATGCAATTTCATTATTGACAAATGCCACTGCCTTTTCAACACCTTTACCAAGGTATCTCTTGCCACCATCGCGTAGTTCGGATGCTTCGAATGCACCAGTAGATGCACCGCTTGGAACGCCAGCGCGGGCAAATGCACCATCTTCGAGGAGTACTTCGACTTCAACTGTTGGATTTCCGCGGGAGTCAAGAATTTCACGAGCGCCGATTGCTTCGATAATTGCCATAGGAAGACTCCTTAAAGAATGAGGTAAAGATTCACAATCTGCACTAATCCTACCCTGCCTCTGATTGGCGGATCTTCTCGATTATCTCGCGCGCCTGTCCGCGGAGCGCGCTCTCAGGATCAATATTGTGTTGCTGCGCCCATGCAATGATCGCGGCTAACGCTTCTCCGATTGTGGCTTCACTTGGGGATTGCTCGACCGCTTGTGTCGCAGTTGCGATATCAGTCAGCGGCAGATCTACCTTGTATTTTTCCGCGCGATAAATCAATTTTTCAACGAGCGGAAGTGCCGGCTGGGCCATCGCTATGCCATCAAGGCTTGATGTCCGCCCCTTCTCCTTGGCTTTAATCGCTTCCCAGTTTTCGATCACTTCATCCATGTCATCAACGTGTAGGCCTTCAAAGACATGTGGGTGGCGCCGAATTAATTTATCTGCAATTAACTTTGCGACATCTTCGATAGAAAATGGATCAGTTGGATGATCCTGTGCCATGCGTGAGTGGAAATACACCTGCAAGAGAACATCGCCGAGCTCTTCGCGCATACCGATGCGATCGCCTTCACCGAGTGCGTCGATGAATTCGTAAGACTCCTCGAGTAAGTACTTTACGAGAGACTCGTGCGTCTGTTCTGCATCCCATGGACAACCCCCGGGAGAGCGAAGTCGATCCATGACTTCGGCTAAACGCAGAAGCTCAGACATCGTCTTTAAATAATCTATCGAGATTATTCAGCTGAAGGAGTTACAGCATCACCAGCAACAACTGATGCAACGATCTGTCCTGTCTCTGCATCCCATGTGCCATAACGTGGGTTTACTGTGATCTTCAGAGAATTGAGCTTGGCAACAAAGAGTGCTTGAACGCGAGCTTGAACCTCTTCCTCAGCAACGCCTTGTTGGATGAGAGCTTGCACAATTTTTTCACTGATTAAAATTCCGCGAAGGTATGGCTCAAAATCCTCAGGTGTGACTGCAGCCGAAACAAGAGCCGAAGGAATTTGTTCTTCGCCACCAACTTGCTCAACAATCAAAGCGCGACGTGTTGCTATCTCTGAGTTTGTGAGTTCAATCTTGAGCTCTTCTCCCAGTACAGCAAATCCTTGGATCAATAGTTGAAACTGGAGCTGGTTACGCAGGAGATCTTCTCCGCTTTCAAGCTGCATCTGTGACACATCAACCTTTGCACGCTCTGCAAGAAGTGTGTCTACCTTTGCTTGAAGATCTGCCGTAGTGATCTCGGTTTCACCGAAAGAGAGCGCGGAGTCAACATTTGAACAACCGGTAAGTAAAAGTCCAGTTGCAATTGCTAGAGCGGTCAGAATCTTCTTCACGGTTTTCTCTCTTTCGTCGATAACTCTTCTAGGGCCGTGGATATCCAGACCAGGAGAGAAGTATCCCCCATCTGCGGAGATAGATTGGACGGGCTCCACCCGCTGGGTTTGGGAATCGTGACCATGACGCTCTCGGTCGCGTTTTTATAGAGCGAGCCGGGGTAGAGGCGGGTTAATCGCAATTGTTTAGATTCGGGGAGAGGCAACGGGGTGATACGCAGGAACTTGCCCGTGGATACCAACTCTGTGACACCAAGTGCCTTTGCTTGAGCACGCAACGCCGCAACTTTGAGTAGGACCTGCGCCTCTTCAGGCAATGGACCGAAGCGATCAACGAGTTCACCTTCGATTGCATCCACATCTGATTGCGTTGCGACATCTGCAAGTCGGCGATAAAGATCAAGACGCAATCGTTCTCCCGGAACATAATCTGCAGAAAGATGAGCGTTTACCGGTAACTCAACTTTGCACTCGTGGTTCTTTTCATCGGTTGCGATAATTCCCGCCTTGTAATCATGTACCGCTTCACCGACCATGCGCATATAAAGATCGAAGCCAACATCTGCGATATGGCCTGATTGTTCACCACCTAAAAGATTTCCAGCCCCACGAATCTCTAAATCTTTTAGCGCTACACGCATACCCGCACCAAGATCGGTATTTGTTGCAATTGTCTTTAGGCGGTCGAGCGCTACTTCAGAAAGTGGCTGATCTGCCGGGTAAAGGAAGTATGCGTATGCACGTTCGCGACCGCGACCGACTCTTCCGCGTAATTGATGCAATTGCGAGAGCCCAAAGTTATCGGCACGTTCAACAATGAGCGTGTTTGCATTTGCAATATCGAGACCACTTTCCACAATTGTGGTGCAGACAAGAACATCAAAATCACGATTCCAAAATGCCAGAATCACTTCTTCTAGTGCGCCCTCACTCATCTGACCATGAGCAACGCGAATACGCGCCTCAGGAACAAGTTCTTGGATTTTTAAAGCGGCGCGATCAATTGATTCCACTCGATTATGGAGATAGAAAATCTGTCCATCACGTAATAGCTCGCGATGAATCGCCGCCTTAATCTGTGCATCATCTGCCGGGCCGACATAGGTCAAAATCGGATGACGCTCTTCGGGTGGAGTTGTGATCGTGGACATTTCGCGGATGCCCGTCACTGCCATCTCAAGTGTGCGCGGAATAGGTGTTGCAGACATAGCCAAGACATCAACTGTCGTGCGGAGCTTCTTAAGTGATTCTTTCTGCTCGACACCAAAGCGTTGCTCTTCATCGACAATGACAAGACCGAGATCCTTAAAGACCACATCCTGTGAAAGCAAGCGATGGGTTCCGATAATTACATCTGCACTGCCGTTTACGGTTTCATCAAGGATGGTCTTGGTCTCCTTAGCGCTGTTAAAGCGCGAGAGACCGACAACCTTGATTGGAAATCCTGCATAACGTTCTGCAAAAGTCTTTGTATGTTGTTGAACAAGAAGTGTTGTCGGCACAAGGACAGCAACTTGCTTTCCATCTTGTACCGCCTTAAAGGCTGCGCGAATAGCGATTTCGGTCTTTCCGTACCCAACATCGCCGCAGATAATGCGATCCATCGGATACGGGCGTTCCATATCTTGCTTCACATCTTCGATCGTGGAGAGTTGGTCTGGGGTTTCAATATATGAAAATGCATCTTCTAGCTCGCGTTGCCAAGGAGTATCTGGTGAGAATGCAAAGCCTGGAGCGCTAGTGCGCGCTGCATATAGCCGGATGAGTTCACCGGCAATTGCCTTCACAGCCTTTCGGGCACGACCCTTAGCTTTCTGCCACTCTCCGCTGCCGATTCGATGCACTGTTGGTGATTCACCGCCAATGTATTTACTCACTTGCTCCAATGAATCTGTCGGAACAAAGATTCGATCTCCGGGCTGGCCTCGCTTTGCAGATGCGTATTCAATGATCAGATATTCGCGCGTGACGTTGTTAACGGTGCGCGCTGTCATCTCAATGTAGCGGCCGATTCCATGTTGCTCGTGGACGATGAAATCTCCCGCTTTGAGTTCCAGCGGATCAACTGCCTGCTTACGCTTTGACGGCATCTTCGCACTGTCACGCCCACTTGATTTACTGCCAGAGAGATCGCGCT
>CANLHC010000054.1 GCA_947490625.1 Candidatus Nanopelagicaceae bacterium | reverse complement strand
GGATTTAAGCAGGTAAATGATCAATGCGGGCATGGTGCCGGCGATCAAGTCCTGATTCAAGTTGCTGCACGATTTGCTCGAGTTCTGCCAGAGAGCGCACTTCTTGCAAGGCTGGGTGGTGACGAGTTTGGTGTCCTACTCAATGGCACTTCACACTCAACGCTAGAAATAGTTCAAGCGCTGAAAGCCTGTGTCAGCTATCCCTTTCTTATCGAGGGAAAGAACATCTCTGTTGGAGTCAGCATTGGCCATGTCAGCAATAGTGAAGGTGGGGATTTACTAGCAAAGGCAGATGCGGCGATGTATGTCGCTAAACGATCACTTACTTTGTAGTTGGTTTTTCCGGCTTATCAGCCTTGATCTCTTGTAAACGTGCCAGTGATTCAAGGCGCTCTAGCGCATGATCCACAATTCGCTCTGGATACCCTTTGGAATATCCATCGAGGTAGAGCCATGGTTCATGAATCTCCGCCGCCGAAAGATGAGCAAGTTCGGGTACGTATTTACGGATGTAATCTCCGTTTTCATCAAAGCGTCTCCCTTGCTCTATTGGATTAAAGACTCGGTAATACGGTGAGGCATCGGTACCTGTGCCGGCCGTCCATTGCCATCCATGAGCATTCGATGCAACGTCATAATCCACGAGATGTTCGGCGAAGAATCTCTCACCTAATTGCCATTCCAGATGAAGATCTTTTACTAAGAAAGATGCAACGACCATACGTGTGCGGTTATGCATCCATCCCTCATGCTGCAACTGACGCATGGCTGCATCTACAAAGGGATACCCCGTCTTACCTTCACACCATGCTTTAAATTGCTTGCCGGGCTTGTCATAACGCATCGCCTTAAATTGCGGTGCGTAGTAATCAGTATCTGTATGTGGGTTGTTAAAGAGGACATCCGCGTAAAACTCACGCCAGGCAATCTCTTTACGAAAAGTATCGTGGGCTTTACTCTCGCCTAAGTTAGCCAAGAGAGTGCGCGGGTGAATCTCACCAAACTTAAGGTAGGTGCTCATCTTTGATGTGCCATCTATACCGGCGAGATTTCGCGCCTCGTCATAGTGATCAATGGCTTTCTTCGAAAATTCTTTAAAGCGTTTCAGGGCCGCTGCTTCACCAGCTTCGATTACATCAACGCCTTCTGGCATTGGAAAATCTGGAAATGCGCGGTACTTATCCGGCGGTGTTGGTGCATTAATTACTGTTGGTGTCTTTGCTGGCGCGCGCCACCCATGAACGCACCACGCACGATAAAAAGGAGTGTAGACACGATATGGAGTGTCATCACTTGGCTTTCGCACACGACCTGGTGCAACGGCATATGGACTTCCCGTTCGAATAAGTTTTATTCCCGCGGCTTCAACTCGCGCATCGCGTGCCGCACCATAGCGTTCATATTCATCAGAGATATGAACTTCAGTAGCACCGTATATCTGCATCAGTTCACTTAATACCTCAACTTGATCGCCGGCAATGATATGCAGTCGGTTACCGAGTGATTGATCGAGTGCTCGCAGCGACTGCCCCATATATGCAAGTAACTTTGCCCCTGCTTCGTCGATCTGAGATTTATCTAAAATAAAAACAGGGATGATTTCATCTGATGATTCAATCGCTGCATTAAGTGCAGGATGATCTCCGATGCGTAGATCGCGCCTAAACCAGACGATAGAACGACGAGGTGTAGGCATTCTCGCTCTTACTTGTGCAGTTGTTCGACCGTTGCATCCCAGCCCAGAACATCTTCCGGCTTACGAGGTGCCTTGCCGACATAACGCGCTGATGGGCGAATTAAGCGACCAGTGCGCTTTTGCTCAAGGATGTGAGCAGACCAGCCCGCGGTGCGCGCTGCGGTAAACATTGATGTAAAGAGCGGTGCTGGAACTTCTGCGAAGTCCAAAATAATTGCAGCCCAGAACTCAACATTTGTCTCAAGGACGCGATCTGGTTGACGTTCACGAAGTTCCTTAAGTGCAGCCTTTTCAAGCGCTTCTGCAACTTCATATCGAGGTGCATTAAGTTCTTTGGCGGTACGACGCAATGTGCGAGCGCGTGGATCTTCGGCACGATACACACGGTGACCAAATCCCATCAAGCGCTCTTTGCGATCGAGTAATCCTTTGACGTACGCCTCAGCATTACCGGTCTTCTCAACTTCTTCAATCATGTGAAGAACGCGAGATGGTGCGCCGCCATGCAACGGACCTGACATCGCACCAATCGCACCTGACAGTGCAGCAGCGACATCGGCGCCAGTAGATGCGATCACGCGAGCGGTAAATGTTGATGCATTCATTCCATGTTCTGCAGCAGATACAAAGTAGGCATCGATTGCGCGAACGTGCAACGGATCAGGCTCTCCGCGCCAGCGAATCATCATTCGCTCAACGACTGTATGCGCTTTGTCGATCTCTGACTCAGGAACCGGCGCGGCAATAATTCCGCGCGCTGCTTGTGCTAAATATGAAAGAACCATGACAGATGTGCGCGCAAGGTTGCTGCGAATCTCTTCATCTGAAATATCTAGTGTTGGTTGGAATCCCCATGCTGGTGCAAGCATTGCAATTGCAGATTGCACATCTACGCGCACATCACCTGAGTGAACTGGAAGTGGGAATGGTTCAGCATTAGGAAGTCCTGGATTAAATTGATCATCAACGAGTAGTCCCCAGACATTTCCGAAAGAGACGCGACCAACGAGATCATCGATATCTACTCCGCGGTAACGCAGAGCGCTACCTTCTTTATCTGGCTCAGCAATCTCTGATTCAAATGCAATAACGCCTTCGAGTCCTGGCTTGAAATCATCTGACACGGTGTAGCTCCAGTCTGGCACCGCTGCCGGCGCGCTCGTTTACGGTGCCAATTCTGCACCCGAAAGCGGGGTGCTCGCGACCATCCCAAGATCAAGATGACGCGGGAGCCAAAGTGACGTTAGATACAACCATGAACCAATCCCCTGATCAGAGCCTGACGCGAGATGCCATCAGGGCAATGCGCCGTTCGTACGGGGATGTCGGTCTTGAAAATCTACCCGCCGATCCCTGGTCAACATTTTCGCTCTGGCTCAGCCAGGCGGCCTCCAATGAATTTATCGTTGAAGCAAATGCGATGGTCTTATCTACCCTTGATGGTGAGCAACAGATCTCTACCCGCACCGTGCTCTTAAAAGATATCTCTGAGGGCGGATTTACATTCTTTACAAACTATCAATCACGTAAAGCCCACGATATGGAAATCAATGAACAAGTCACATTGTTATTTCCATGGTTTGCGATGGAGCGCCAAATAAGTATTAGCGGCCTTGCGCAGAAAATCTCTGATAACCAATCAGATGAATACTTCGCAACCCGGCCTTGGTCGAGTCAGATTGGTGCATGGGCCAGTGCGCAATCTCAACCTTTGGAATCGCGCGAAGAGTTAGCTAATCGCTTTGCCGGTGCCAGCCAGAAATGGCCCGAGGGCTCGCACGTTCCACGTCCGCCGCATTGGGGCGGCTATCGAGTCCTGCCCCTGGCTATCGAATTTTGGCAAGGGCGTTACTCGCGTCTTCACGATCGCTTGCGCTATGAGAGGCAGAGCACTGATTCTGAGTTCGTACTCACTCGTTACTACCCGTAGTCTTGCCCCATGAGCGCAGAAATCATCATCCCAGAAAACCTCAAGCCACTCGATGGACGTTTTGGTTGCGGACCATCAAAGATTCGCCCAGAGGCACTGTCATCAGTTCTTACAAGTGGAACATCAATTATTGGAACATCACACCGTCAAAAGCCGGTGAAGAATGTTGTGCACCGTGTGCGCGAAGGACTCCACTCTCTCTTTAACCTTCCAGATGGTTACGAAGTCATTCTCGGCAACGGTGGCTCTACTGCGTTCTGGGATATTGCAACCAGTGGATTGATAGAAAAGAAGTCACAGCACTTGGTTTTCGGTGAATTTTCATCAAAGTTTGCTAGCGCTGCCAAAGAAGCGCCATTTCTAGATGAACCAACCGTTATTAAATCCGAACCAGGTACACATCCAGTTGCCGTAGCTGAGGCAGGGGTAGATGTGTATGCCCTTACTCATAATGAAACAAGTACCGGCGTAGCAATGCCCATCACTCGCCCAGCGGGATCAGATGGTGCACTCGTTCTTGTCGATGCAACCAGTGCTGCTGGTGGTCTACATGTTGATGCAAAAGAATTTGATACCTATTACTTTGCCCCACAGAAATCATTTGCATCCGATGGCGGACTCTGGCTTGCGCTGATGAGCCCAGCTGCGATCGAGCGCTCTGAAAAAATCAAAGCTTCAGGTCGTTGGATACCTGCATTTTTTGATCTTGGAATCGCCATCGAAAACTCACGTCTTGATCAGACTTATAACACTCCAGCTCTTCTGACGCTCATGTTGTTGGCAGAGCAAGTCGAGTGGATGAATAGCAATGGCGGATTATCTTTTGCAACCGGACGTAGCTCATCATCGGCGGCAAAGCTCTACGGCTGGGCTGAGAAGACCTCGTACACAACACCATTTGTGGTAGATCCAGCACAACGTTCTCACGTTGTGGGAACTATTAACTTCGATGATTCCATCGATGCGACAAAGGTTGCAGCCGCACTCCGTGCCAATGGAATCGTAGATACAGATCCTTATCGCAAGCTTGGTAAAAACCAGCTACGTATTGCTATGTTCCCTGCAGTGGACCCAAACGATATTGATGCGCTCACTGCATGCATTGATTACGTCGTTGCCAAGCTATAAATATGCCGCGTAGCGCCGTTCGCGATCGATTTTTTTGGCAAGTTGCTTTTCAAACAGTTGCCATCAATATGTTCTTGGGTGGCTTTGGCCCTTCCCAAGGTTTATTGCGCGAAGATCAAGGAACAACCGGTGCTCAGGCTGGACTTCACGGAACAGCGCTCGGTGTTGCCGCGATCGCAGCTGGCGCACTCAACTCTCGCTTAGCTCATCGCTTTGGACGAGTGAAACTCTCATGGCTTGGGCTCGCACTTTTCTGCGCCGGGTTAATCGCATTCATTCTCTATCCAACCTATCCCACCACCCTCATATCAATTTTTGTCGCAGGATTTGGATCATCAACTGTTATTAATAGCAGCCTGACAATGCTGAATCACCACGCTGGCAAGAAGGCAGCAATCACAATCTCACAGGCTAATGCTGTTTCATCTGTCGGTTTCATTACAGGAACCCTCTTGATTGGAACAATTGCTACTAACTACCCAGATAAGTGGCGCCTCGGTCTCTTTCTCGTTATTCCATTCTCGCTCTTTGTCTATCTCTTTGTGCGAGATAAAAACTATGTTGACCAAGTAGCTGCAGAACAAAAACGCCAACAAGGAAAAATGTCTTTAAAGTTCTGGATCTCGTGGGTTGGATTTGTCGCTTGTATCGCCAGCGAATTCGCTACATCTTTCTGGGCGGCAACTCTCTTTAAAGAGCGTGTGGGCGGAACAAGTGCATCGGCGACAACTGTGATGCTGGCATTTGGTATCGGTATGGCGGTGGGTCGCTGGTATATGGGTCAAATTCTTTACAGACTGCACCTTGATCAACAATTACTTGCCGTTATTGGACTTCAATTTACTGGTTTTGCGATTTTCTGGTTCTCACATATCTATGCGGTAAGCATCTTTGGACTCTTTCTCATCGGTGCGGGGATATCTACACAATTTGCGCTGGCCTCACTTCGCTTAATTGAACTCAGTGATGGGCGCCCAGATCATGCGGTCGGTCTCAGTTCGTTGGCGGCAGGAATAGCTATTGCTCTTTCACCCCTTGCACTAGGTCTCCTTGATGATCAATTTGGAATATCGCGTGCCTACATCATGGTGCCGGTACTTATTGCAATTGCATTTATCGTCGTTGTTTTAATTCCGACGAATGTATCCCAAAGAAAAGTGCACGAGGCTGAAGGGATCTCAGAGTGAGTTATAAAAGTAGGCGAATAATCTCTTTGGTTACAGTTGTGGTCTTACTAGCGTGGATAGTCGTAATTGG
>CANLHC010000053.1 GCA_947490625.1 Candidatus Nanopelagicaceae bacterium | reverse complement strand
GTAGCGCAGGTATCGATGGCGTTTCATATTTAACATTTCTAGCACCAGCGCTCCTTGCAACAGCTGCAATTCAAGGAGCTATGGATGAAACCGTCTATCCAACTCTCGAAGGTTTTAAGTGGAATAAAACATTCTTTTCAATGAATGCGACACCGTTGAGCGGAAATCACATCGCTATGGGTGTTTTCTTCAATAGTTTGATCCGTACAGTATTTACCGCCGTTCTCTATTGGCTAGTAATGCTCGCATTCGGAGTTCTTGAATCGCCACGTGCCTATCTTGCAATCTTTACCGCCGTTATGGCTGGTGCTGCATTTGGTGCACTGATGCAGGCACTGGCGGGATTACTCGAAAATGAGAATATGTTCTTCACTATTGTGGAGCGATTTATCATTATGCCGCTCTTCTTATTCTCAGGAACGTTCTATCCACTTTCAAGTATGCCGATCTTTCTACAGTGGATTGGTTGGATTTCACCTTTGTGGCACGCCACTGAATTAGGCCGCTGGCTAACGTACGGCTCTGAAATCTCCACTTCGATGTTATTTGTGCACTTTGCTTTCTTGAACTCAATTCTTGCAGTTGGGCTATTTGCTTCACGCCGAATCTTCACGAGAAGGTTGGGTAAGTAATGATTCTTTCAACCGCCGTAGCAATCGCTGAAGCCCGCATGGGTAAGCCTGGTGAGCAATACTATTCAGGTCGGTCACGCGCGATTATGGAGCGTGCTTACATTGCCTTTAAATCATCGACCTGGATGATTGTTATTTCTGGTTTTGTCGAGCCGGTTCTCTTCTTGCTGTCATTTGGTTACGGACTTAAAGATCTCGTCGGAGATATCACGGTCGCCGGGCAACCTGTTGGTTATGTCGCATTTATTGCGCCAGCGCTGCTTGCAACGAGCGCGATGAATGGTGCGATCTATGACTCCACGATGAATGTATTTTTCAAACTTAAACACGATCGCCTCTATCACGGCATGCTTGCAACATCACTTGGGCCTATGGATGTAGCACTCGGTGAAATTAGCTGGGCGCTTCTTCGCGGTCTCTCTTACTCAATTGGTTTCATGGCAATTGTTGCTCCCCTTGGGCTCATCCCAAGCATGTGGGGCATCTTGGCTATTCCTGCAGCGGTTCTGATCGCTTTTGGTTTTGCATCATTTGGTATGGCTGTTACTTCTTATATGAAGTCATATCAGCAGCTTGAAGTAGTGAATGTTGTCTTATTGCCGATGTTCTTGTTCTCTGGCTCTTTCTACCCGCTTGATGTCTTCCCAGAGTGGCTTCAAACAATCATTCGTCTGTTTCCGCTGGCACACGCTATCGATCTTGTACGTGGTTTGACCTTAGGAAATATCTCATGGGCTTTGGCCGGGCATGCGATGTACTTTGTAGTGATGATTGTTATTGGACTCTTCTTTACAACAAGGCGTCTTAACGCACTCTTTATGCGTTAAGAAGTGGTCTGCAAACCACACCAAGCGGCGGCAAGCCCGAAAACTAGCGATGCGCTTAAGTTAATCGCGACATCCTTGTACTTCTTTAATTCATAGCCAAGGTAAAGGTCGAGGATGAATGTTGACCACGTAGTAAATGCTCCGGCAAATCCAACGGCAATGAAATCATGCCAATGAGTTTTATCCGCAAAGGTAAGGCCGATCAAGAATGATCCGACGATATTGACGGTAAAAGTTCCGATTGGCTTACTTGTAAATTTACGAAAGTATTGATCGATAAGAAAGCGTGCAGGTGCTCCAATAGCTGCACCGAGTGCTACATAAAGAGCGATCATTCTTTGACCTTAATCGTTGCCCTAGCAAAGGGAATTACGACTGCGATAGTGACAATGGATGCAATAACTGTGAGCGCAAGATAGCCAAATCCCATGGCATCTTCACCGACTACTTCGATTGTGACTGCTGAAAATGTTGTCATTCCTCCACAAAAACCAGGAAGTAAGAACCATCGCAGAGCTGTAATTCCACGGCGTTCCATTAAAACAAGAAAATATCCCGCGAGTGCGACGCCGATCAGATTGGCATTGAGTGTTCCTGCTGCGCTGTCTGGCGTTACGAGCGAGAGTCCGTAGCGAAAGAGAGAACCAAGTGCGCCACCGGCACCGACGTAAAGGACGGCTTTCAGCGTCTACTCATTGCTTAATCCCACAAAGAGATTATGAACCCTCGCGACGACGAATCTTGGATCCTAACCAGCGCGCTGGATCATATTTCACATCGACAACACGTTCCTTCATAGGAATGATCGCATTATCTGTAATTCGAATGTGCTCAGGGCAAACTTCAGTACAGCACTTGGTGATGTTACACATTCCAAGGCCGTGCTCTTCTTGCGCTGTGCGCTTACGATTTTTTAACATATCCAATGGGTGCATATCAAGCTCTGCAATACGGATAAAGAATCGTGGGCCAGCAAATGACTTCTTATTCTCTTCGTGGTCGCGAATTACGTGACAGGTATCTTGGCAAAGGAAGCACTCGATACATTTGCGGAACTCTTGGCTGCGCTCAACATCGATCTGCTCCATGCGGGCTTCACCTGGACCAAGGTCTGCAGGGTGCTCATAAGCAGGGATTTCAAGTGCTTTCTTATAGTTAAATGAAACATCGGTAACGAGATCTTTGATGACAGGAAATGCGCGAAGTGGCGTAACGGTGATCTCTTCGCCTTCTTCAAATGAACTCATACGTGTCATACATGCAAGACGTGGCTTACCGTTGATCTCCATCGAACAAGATCCGCACTTACCGGCCTTACAGTTCCAACGAACTGCTAGATCGCCCATCTGAGTTGCTTGTACGCGGTGGATTACATCAAGGACAACTTCGCCCTCGTTGGCATCTACCTCAACGTTTTGAAGAGATCCGCTTGTTGAATCACCGCGCCAAATACGAAGATTTACTTTGCGTGCCATTAGTTGGAACCGCCTTTCGCAATTTCTTCCGGTGTCATGTATTTCTCCAACTCGTGAATGTCGAAGAGATCAAAGAGTTCTTTTGGAATCGCAGGAAGAGCCTGCTGGCGCACAATAACCTCTTGGCCGTTAAATGATGAGATGTGGTTTACCTGACGCCACTTATCGTTCATACCTGGGAAGTCATCGCGTGTATGTCCGCCGCGAGATTCTTCTCTTTCGATTGCAGACTTTGCTGTGCTTTCAGCGACTAACAACATGTTGTCGAGGTCGAAAGCTAGGTGGAAGCCTGGGTTGAATTTACGATCTCCGGCAACGCTGACGTTCTTGCTGCGTGCGCGAATATCCGCGATCTTTGCAATGGCATCCTTAAGTTCTGATCCAGTGCGGATAATTCCGACGAGATTATGTGTGATCTCCTGTAGCTCTTGATGCAGTGAGTATGCATTCTCGCCACCACTATTTGTAAATGGAACTTGAATGCGATCTGCTGCGGCCTTTACAGATGCTTCGCTGACAGCAACTGCTGTTACCGATTTAACGTAAGCAGCAGCTCCCATTCCGGCGCGACGACCAAAGACGAGAAGATCTGAAAGTGAGTTTCCGCCAAGACGATTTGATCCGTGCATTCCGCCAGCAACTTCACCTGCTGCGTATAGACCAGGAACACCAACTGCTGCAGCGGTATCTGGCTCTACTTCGACTCCGCCCATCACGTAGTGACAGGTTGGGCCAACTTCCATTGCCTCCTTGGTGATATCCACGCCAGCAAGTTCATAGAACTGGTGCCACATAGATGGAAGACGTTTCTTAATAACTTCGGCAGGGATGCGCTTTGAAACATCGAGGAATACACCGCCATGCTCGGTACCGCGGCCAGCCTTCACTTCAGAGTTAATCGCACGCGCAACTTCATCGCGTGGAAGAAGCTCTGGTGGGCGGCGGTTGTTATCTTGATCGAGATACCAACGATCGGCCTCTTCTTCGTTATCTGCATACTTATCTTTAAATACTTCCGGGATGTACTTGAACATAAATCGCTCGCCGAGTGTGTTGGTAAGAACTCCACCTTCACCGCGCACTGATTCAGTAACAAGGATTCCGCGCACAGATGGTGGCCATACCATTCCTGTTGGATGGAATTGCAAGAACTCCATATCAACCAGGTTTGCGCCAGCCTTAAGTGCTAACGCGTGACCATCTCCTGTGCCTTCCCAAGAATTTGATGTGATCTTAAATGTTTTTCCAACGCCGCCTGTTGCGATGATTACCGCGGGCGCTTCAAAGAGAACTTCGTTGCCGCCTTCGCGCCAATATCCGTATGCGCCCGCGATTTTTCCGCTCTCTTTAATAATTTCTGTAATTGTTAGTTCGGCAAAGACGCGAATGTTTGCTTGCGCATCGCCATACTCACGTGCATCTTTCTGTTGCAGTTGAACAATCTTCTGCTGCATGGTGCGGATGAGTTCTAGACCTGTGCGATCTCCGACGTGAGCTAGACGTGGATATTCATGTCCACCGAAGTTACGTTGGCTGATCTTTCCCTCTTTAGTGCGATCAAAGAGAGCGCCCCACATCTCAAGTTCATAAATTCGATCTGGTGATTCTTTTGCGTGCAGTTCTGCCATTCGATAATGGTTAAGGAATTTTCCGCCGCGCATTGTGTCGCGGAAGTGGACCTGCCAGTTATCGCCACTGTTGACGTTACCCATTGAGGCAGCTGCGCCACCTTCAGCCATAACGGTGTGTGCCTTACCAAAGAGTGATTTACAGATAATTGCTACGCGCAGACCGGCTTCACGAGCTTCTACGGCAGCGCGAAGACCAGCACCGCCCGCACCAATAACAAGGACGTCGTATTTGTAGCGTTCTAGTTCAGTCATTTTTGTCGTCATCCCTTAGAAGAAGTAGAAGTTTGTCCATGCGCCAGAGGCGACTTGGCGAACGTAAATATCAGCGAAAGCCACTCCGAAGAGTGAGATCCAGGCAAAGAGTGCGTGGGAATGATTGAGCTTGGAAATTGTTGTCCATGCCTTGTATCGAATTGGGTGTTTAGAAAAATGTTTCAACCGTCCGCCGATTGTGTGGCGACATGTGTGACATGAAAGTGAATACATCCAGAGCATCACAGTGCTAAAGACAAGCACGAGCGAACCAACGCTCATATGTCCCCATTCACCTTCCTTATTCTTAAAGGAGATGATCGCGTCATAAGTAAGAATGATGTTAAAAATAAGTCCTGCGTAGAAGAACCAACGATGCGCATTCTGCAAGATCAATGGTTGACGAGTTTCGCCGGTGTACTTCTTATGTGGTTCAGCAACTGCACACGCTGGTGGTGACATCCAAAACGCGCGGTAGTAAGCCTTGCGATAGTAGTAACACGTCATTCGGAAACCAAGTGGGAAGATCAGAATGATCAACGCTGGAGAAAGTGCAAAGTTAAAAACTTGTGCACTGATTGGAGTCCATCCGCCGATTGTTGCTTCTGGAACACACGCCTCAGATAAACATGGTGAATAGAAAGGTGAGATCAAATGGTCTGCGTAGTAATTAGCACCTTCAAATGCACGGAAGGTTGCATAGATAACAAAGCTAAAGAGAACGCCGAATGTTGCTAGCGGTTGGAGCCACCACTTATCGGTACGAAGCGTGCGCTCTTTGATTTCAGCGCGCGATGGAGAGAAGACTCCTGACATCTTTATTACCCCCAACTTTGCCAAGCTTTCTGCTGGCTTTAATAGGGCAAGTGTGCGCCGAATAATCAGGTGGCGCTAGGTGGTAGCCCGTGTACTGGCTATGAAGTCAGCCACAGGTCCATCTGAACTAAGAACTAGAAAAACTGGCGGAGGGCGTGGGATTTGAACCCACGAGGCTTTCACCTGCCGGTTTTCAAGACCGGTGCACTCGGCCGCTATGCGAGCCCTCCGTGGGAGAGGTTACAGGACGGAAGGTGGATCTAAAAAATCGAAGGTTTTTTAGGCAGGAAGATCGAGGAGTTTTTCGATGATCTTGGCAACGCCATCTTCCATATGTGGCTCTGTCACATCTTTTGCGTGAATCTGCGCATCTGGATGTCCATCTGCAATTGCATACGAACGACTACACCATTGCAACATTGAAAAGTCATTGGGGTTATCGCCAAAAGAGACGCAATCATCGGCAGAGAGACCAATGCGTCCTGCCATGAGCGCCAAAGTTTCACCTTTGG
>CANLHC010000052.1 GCA_947490625.1 Candidatus Nanopelagicaceae bacterium | reverse complement strand
CAGCACGTTCAAACTCTTCGCGAGAGGCCGCTAACTCCATCTCATGTCGCATCGTTGGCAGGAGATCTTCCATCCCGGATTCCATAAAGTCATTGAGCTTGATTGCAATATCTTTATGTTCTTGTGGACTCACCCATCCCACACAAGGTGCGGCACACTTTCCGATATCACCCAAAAGGCATTGGCGCTTTGAACGCTGGGCTCTTTGAAAGTTTCCGACGCTGCAGGATCGCACTGGGAATACCTTTAAGAGGACCTCGTATGTATTACGAAGGGCCCAGGCATTTGTATAGGGACCGAAATACTTAAGTCCAGGTCGCTTCTCTTTACGGGTAATAAAGATGCGTGGGTATTCATCTTCTAATGAGATCGCTAGGTAGGGATAAGACTTATCATCTTTAAATTGAACGTTGTAGGTTGGGTGGTACTGCTTAATCCATGAGAACTCGAGTGCAAGCGCTTCTAGCTCAGTCTTAACAATCGTCCAATCGACTCGAACCGCCTCATGCACCATGCGATATGTCTTTTGAGCGAGGTTTGAACCAAAATATGAACTCAGACGATTCTTAAGGTTCTTTGCCTTACCGACGTAGATCACCTTGTCACTTTTATTATAGAAACGATAAACCCCAGGATCTTCGGGAATCTCCGGAGGGCGATAGGAGGCTGGATCTGCCATCGCTACTTCTTCTTCGCTGCGGGTTTCTTAACTGTACGGTTGTTCTCAAGAATTTCACCTAAGAACTGACCCGTATAACTCTCTTTAACGGATGCAACGTGCTCTGGAGTTCCCTCCGCTACCACCATGCCACCTCTAAAACCACCTTCTGGCCCCATATCAATTACCCAGTCGGCACACTTGATGACATCCAAATTATGTTCGATAACAATTACTGTGTTTCCAGAATCAACAAGACGACTGAGAACACCTAAGAGTTTGTTGACATCTTCGAAGTGAAGTCCAGTGGTTGGCTCATCGAGAACATAAATAGTTCGCCCCGTTGAGCGACGTTGAAGTTCAGTTGCCAACTTCACGCGCTGGGCTTCTCCCCCTGAGAGGGTTGGGGCAGATTGTCCAAGGCGTACATACCCCAAGCCAACATCACAGAGAGTTTTGAGGAATCGTGCAATGGTCGGCACTGATTCAAAGAACTCGTGAGCGATCTCGATCGGCATATCGAGAACTTCGGCGATTGTCTTTCCTTTGTAATGAACTTCTAGCGTCTCTCGGTTATAGCGTGCGCCGTGGCAGACCTCGCAAGGAACGTAGACATCAGGTAAGAAGTTCATCTCAATAGTGATCGTTCCGTCGCCCGTACAGTTTTCGCACCGTCCGCCCTTCACGTTAAAGCTAAAGCGACCCTGCTGATATCCACGAATCTTCGCCTCGGTTGTTTCAGAGAAGAGTGCTCGAATCTTGTCAAAGACACCTGTATATGTCGCAGGGTTTGATCGCGGTGTTCGCCCAATCGGTGATTGATCGACGTGAACCACTTTGTCGAGCTGATCGATGCCAGTAATTGTCTTATGTCGGCCAGGAACGATGCGGGCACCATTGAGTTTATTTGCAAGAGTCGAGTACAAGATGTCGTTAACCAAGGTAGATTTTCCAGATCCGCTCACACCAGTCACTGCTACAAACGTTCCAAGCGGAATTGAAACTTCAACGTCCTTAAGATTATTCTCTTTCGCACCCTTAATAACTAGTTGGCGTTTTGGATCGATAGTTCTTCGATTCTGTGGGATCTCAATTGCGCGACGACCAGAGAGATAGGCACCGGTAATAGATTCCTTGGATGCGATGAGATCTTCATAGGATCCGGAGACCACCACTTTTCCACCGTGCTCACCGGCACCTGGTCCAATATCTACAACCCAATCGGCCGTTCGGATTGTCTCTTCATCATGTTCGACAACGATCAGTGTATTTCCGAGATCGCGAAGACGAGTCAAGGTTTCGATCAATCGACGATTATCACGTTGGTGCAATCCGATACTCGGTTCATCAAGTACATAGAGAACTCCAACAAGTCCAGAACCAATTTGTGTCGCTAAGCGAATTCTTTGAGCTTCTCCTCCAGAGAGAGTTCCGGCGGGACGATCCAAAGAGAGATAGTCGAGCCCGACATCAAGCAAGAAGCCAAGCCTGGCGTTCACTTCCTTCATGACGCGTTCAGCAATCTGCGCCTCTCGCTTAGATAGCTTGACCTGCTTTAAGAAGGCGGCACAGTCATCGATCGAGAGTTCACAGACCTGAGCAATACTCTTATCGCCAATAGTTACTGCGAGGACTTCAGGTTTTAATCTCGCGCCATTACATGCGCCGCAAGGAATCTGACGCATATATGCCTCGTACTTATCGCGACTGTAATCACTTTCTGTCTCACTGTGGCGACGATGAATAAAAGGAATTACTCCCTCAAATCCCGTAGTGTAATTTTTTGTTCCATAGCGTCCCTTGTAACGCATTTTGATCTCGTACTCGTACCCATTGAGAATGGCATCTTGAGCCTTCGCAGAGATTTTGCTCCATGGTAGGTCGAGTGAGAACTTAACATCCTTGGACAGCGCCTCTAGTAATCGCATGAAGTAACCATCGGATTGACCACCTGACCATGGTGCGATAGCACCTTCATTAATGCTTAAACTGTCATCAGGGATGATGAGTTCGTGGTCAATCTCAAGCTTTGTACCGATACCTGAACACTCTGAGCACGCACCGAAAGGTGAATTGAAGGAGAAGGAGCGCGGTTCGAGTTCTTCGAATGAAAGAGTACAGTCGTGGCAGGCAAGATGTTCGCTGTACGTATGTATTTTCTCTTGTCCAGCCTTAGCGTCGACAAAGTCAAGAAGAACAATTCCGCTGGAAAGTCTGAGGGCTGTCTCTATAGAGTCAGTAAGGCGCGACTTTGATTCCGCCTTAGCTGTAAGACGATCGACTACAACTTCAATAGTGTGTTTCTCTTGCTTCTTGAGTTTAGGAGGCTCAGAGAGTGATATTGCTTCTCCATCAACAATAGCACGTGAATATCCTTGCTTAACGAGGTCAACAAAGAGATCAACAAACTCACCCTTTCGCTCTCGCACAACGGGTGCAAGCACTTGAAACTTTGTTGTGGGTGGCAACTCAAGAATTTGATCAACAATTTGTTGTGGGCTTTGACGTGAGATGGGTTTTCCGCACTGTGGGCAGTGAGGTCTTCCTGCGCGCGCGAAGAGAAGGCGCAGGTAGTCGTACACCTCGGTGATTGTTCCGACCGTTGAGCGCGGATTTCTATTGGTAGATTTTTGATCGATAGAAACTGCCGGTGAAAGCCCTTCAATAAAATCTACATCTGGCTTATCCATCTGCCCTAAAAATTGACGCGCGTAGGCAGAGAGAGATTCCACATAGCGGCGCTGACCTTCAGCAAAAATTGTGTCGAAAGCGAGGCTTGATTTTCCGGAACCTGAAAGCCCTGTGAAAACAATGAGAGCATCTCGTGGAAGATCAAGAGAGACATCCTTGAGGTTATGTTCGCGAGCTCCGCGTACGACGAGTTTTTCTATAGTCACTTAGACACCCGCCTCTTCCATCGACCGAAGTTCCTTCTTTAAAATTCGAATCTCATCACGAAGTTTTGCAGCTACTTCGAATTGAAGATCTCCAGCTGCACTTCGCATCTGATCGGTGAGCGAGCCTATCAAGGCGACTAAGTCTTTTCGAGGCAGAGAGACCACGCCTTTAGCGTTGAGGCCAGCCGATAGCCCTTCGCTACTGCGCTTACCTGATTGCTTCTCGCTCGCCAGTAGAGCTGAGGTGTCATCACTCTCGCGAGAGATGAGATCGGTGATATCGGCAATCTTCTTACGCAATGGTTGCGGATCAACGCCTCTTTCCAGGTTGTAGGCAACTTGTTTTGCTCGACGACGATTAGTTTCATCGATGGCTAGCGCCATTGATCGCGTGATGTTATCTGCATACATATGGACTTCGCCCGACACATTTCGTGCAGCACGTCCGATTGTTTGAATCAATGAGGTGGCAGAGCGTAAGAAACCTTCTTTATCCGCATCAAGAATGGCAACTAATGAAACTTCGGGGAGATCAAGGCCTTCCCGAAGAAGGTTGATACCGATCAGAACATCGTATTCACCAGTTCGTAACTCTCGCAGCAGCTCCACTCGACGCAAAGTATCTACTTCAGAGTGCAGGTAACGAACACGCACTCCTCGTTCTTGCAGGTAATCGGTGAGATCTTCTGACATCTTCTTTGTCAGTGTTGTCACAAGGACGCGTTCGTTCTTCGCAGCGCGAATGTTGATCTCTTCTAACAGGTCATCAATTTGACCCTTAATTGGTTTAAGAATAATTGCAGGATCCACCAATCCTGTAGGTCGAATAACCTGCTCAACAACATCTCCCCCGACTTTTTCCATTTCGTACTTTCCGGGTGTTGCAGAAAGGTAGAGAGTTTGTCCGACTCGCTCCAAGAATTCTGGCCATTTCAGAGGTCGATTATCGAGAGCGCTTGGCAAGCGAAAACCATGTTCTACTAATGTGCGCTTTCGTGATGCATCGCCTTCGTACATAGCGCCGATCTGCGGAACCGTCACATGACTTTCATCGATCACCACAAGAAAATCATCAGGGAAATAGTCGAGCAAGCAATGTGGTGCTGATCCTGGTGTGCGATCATCGAGATGCCGTGAGTAGTTTTCGATTCCCGAGCAGAAACCGAGTTGCTCCATCATCTCGATATCAAATGTCGTACGCATGCGAAGTCGCTGGGCTTCAAGTAACTTTCCCTGCTTTTCAAAGAGATTGAGCTGAATCTGAAGTTCGTCCTGGATATCACCGATGGCACGCTTCATAGTCTCCGGGCTGGCCGCATAGTGCGTGGCAGGGAAGATATGAATCTCAGTTTCATCGCGAAGAATCTCCCCCGTCAGAGGGTGAAGAGTCATAATCTTCTCGATTTCGTCGCCAAACATTTCGATGCGAATCGCAAGCTCTTCGTACATCGGAATGATCTCGATCGTATCTCCACGTACTCGAAATGTGCCGCGCTCGAATGCGATGTCATTGCGCTTGTACTGGACATCGACAAAGCGGCGAAGTAGGGCATTTCGTTCAATCTCATCCCCCACCTTGAGGTGAATCATGCGATCGATGTACTCCTGAGGTGTGCCTAATCCATAAATACAGGAAACGGTCGCCACGACGATGACGTCTCGGCGAGTCAGAAGCGCATTGGTAGCCGAATGTCGCAACCTTTCAACCTCATCATTAACACTCGAATCCTTCTCAATAAAGGTATCGGTCTGGGGTACATACGCTTCAGGTTGGTAGTAGTCGTAGTATGAAACGAAATATTCGACCGCATTATTTGGAAGCAGCTCTCTAAATTCATTCGCTAACTGCGCAGCCAGGGTTTTATTCGGCGCTAATACCAAAGTCGGGCGTTGTAGGCGTTCTACCAACCATGCCGTTGTAGCCGACTTTCCTGTTCCTGTGGCACCAAGAAGGACAACATCTTTCTCGCCAGAATTGATTCGTCGCGCAATCTCTTCGATCGCTTGGGGTTGGTCTCCGGCAGGTACGTAGTCAGAAATAACCTGAAAGGGTCCGCCACCGGATGCGATATCTGGAGTACGTGACATCGCTCTAGCCTACTAGCGTGATCGCTTTGATGTGAGATCAGCTAGCGCACCCTCCCATAGGTTCTCTACTTGGCGCAGTAAATGATCATCATCTCCATCGTTTCTGATGACTGCATCGGCTATCGCGATGCGCTTTTCCGCTGGAGCTTGGTTGGCAAGGCGCGCTTTGATATCCGAGATGAACATACCCCGTGTGAGAAGGCGACTTATTCGAAGCTCTTCATCGGCTTCAACGGTGATGACAAAATCAAATTTACCTGCAGCATCGGTTTCAACTAAAAGTGGAATTTCATAGATCATGGGAATGGATGGATCAGACTCGGCAACGGCTTGTGCGAAAAGTTTCTGTACACGCGGGTGAATAATCGCTTCAAGATCAGCCTTTGCTTGTGGATCTTTAAAGACTATTGCGGCAAGTGCTTTTCTATCAATATCACCGTTACTGATAATCGATTGGCCAAAAGTTGTAATTACTTCATCAAAACCTTCGCTACCGCGCTCTATCGCAATTCGAGCAAGTTGATCTGCGTCAACAACGACAGCGCCAAGCTCACTAAAGAACTGTGCAACGGTAGATTTCCCCGCGCCGATTCCTCCTGTAAGGGCGATAACGCTCATGGAGAGAGCCTACCTCTGCCACACGGGCAAAGAGAAAGCC
>CANLHC010000051.1 GCA_947490625.1 Candidatus Nanopelagicaceae bacterium | reverse complement strand
GATGGACCTCACGATCTAGAGCGCGGTGATGTCTTTACAATCACAACAGATGAGATTGAAGGTAGTAAAGATCGAGTGGGCACCACCTACAAAGGTCTTACTGGCGATTGCAAACCAGGAGATCGCATTTTGATAGACGACGGCAAAGTTACCGTTGAGGTGTCTAGCATCGTTGGTAACGATGTCATCACTCACGTAATCGAGCCCGGTACGGTGAGTAATAACAAGGGAATCAATCTTCCAGGAGTTGCAGTATCAGTTCCGGCACTTTCCGAGAAAGATATTGATGATCTTCGCTGGGGACTTAAAGCAGGAGCGGATTTCATCGCACTCTCTTTCGTGCGCAGCGCCGAAGACATCAAAGATGTACATCGCATTATGGATGAAGAGGGCATTAGGGTTCCGGTGATTGCCAAGATTGAAAAACCGCAAGCAGTAGAAAATCTTGTGGGGATCGTTGATGCTTTTGATGGAATTATGGTTGCTCGAGGCGATCTCGGTGTTGAACTGCCGATTGAAGATGTGCCTTTGGTCCAAAAGCGTTGTGTCGAACTTGCTCGCGATGCCGCAAAACCTGTCATCGTCGCTACGCAGATGCTTGATTCAATGATTACAAACTCCACGCCGACTCGAGCAGAGGCAACAGACTGCGCTAATGCTGTACTCGATGGGGCAGACGCGCTGATGCTTTCGGGTGAAACGAGCATCGGTGATTTTGCTATTGAAGCGGTGCAGACGATGGCTCGGATTATTCAGCGGACTGAAGAAGGCGGGCTTGAGAGAATTCGCCCTTTGAAACATGAACCGCGAACTAAGGGTGGAGCAATCACAAAAGCAGCTGTTGAAGTAGGAACGATTGTCGGTGCACAATTTCTTGTTGCATTTACGCAAAGTGGTGACTCTGCTCGTCGCATGTCTCGCCTTCGCTCACCGATTCCAATTCTTGCTCTCACTCCAGATCGTGGAACCTATAACCGCCTAGCGTTGACGTGGGGTGTGGAACCGATGATTACTCCAGTTGTCTCTCATACCGATGAGATGGTCAAGCAGGTCGACGGTCTTCTGCTTGAGAGCAAGCGCACCACAATCGGAGATAACGTCATCATCGTTGCGGGATCGCCTCCAGGAATTCCTGGCTCTACAAATGCTATGCGCGTACACCGCATGGGTGATGCTGTTGCAGGCGCGGCACCTGCGTACCGATAAATCAAGGATTCGGCTCACACTCGAAAACGGGTTAGGATTACCTTCTTACGCCTCGGTACTCCAACGGTAGAGAGGGCAGTCTCAAACACTGCATAGTGTCGGTTCGAATCCGACTCGGGGCACATGAATCACGCTGATAAAGACTCCACAGAAAATTCTCGCGTGCGTATAGTCGTTGCTGAAGATGAAGCGTTGATCCGAATGGATCTAGTCGAGATGTTAAAAGAAGCGGGTTACGAAGTTCTTGCCGAAGCGGCCGACGGCGCGCACGCTATTGAACTCGTCAAGGAATTCAAACCAGATCTTGCAATTCTTGATGTGAAGATGCCCATTCTTGATGGGATTAGCGCTGCAGAAGAGATCATCTCTTACTGCCCAGTTCTTATGCTTACCGCCTTTAGTCAACGAGAACTTGTTGATCGTGCGCGTGATGCGGGCGTAATGGCCTATGTACTCAAGCCTTTTACGATCAATGATCTTATTCCGGCGATAGAGATTGCAATAAGTCGTCATGTGCAGATGAAATCACTTGCAGATGAAGTAGCAGATCTTCACGAAAGACTTGAGTCGCGCAAGATTATCGATAGAGCTAAGGGGATCTTGATGGCCGCTCTTAATCTGACAGAGCCGGAGGCTTTCTCGTGGATTCAGAAGGCGGCTATGGATAGACGTATGACCATGAAGGATGTGGCGCTGGCTGTGGCCGATCCAGACCAGGCGAAGAAGCTGAACTTCTAGAAATCCGCATCCGAGGGCTCCTTGATGGGGCTCCTATGCGAGTCTTTACGCGTAAACCATTTACCTTTGCCCTTGGTGCAGTTATGCTTGCCCGATCTGTCTACATGTCATATCTCGAATTTACGGATAGGGACATCCAAGATAGTACTTACCGAAAGGAAGAAAATGCAGAAATTTAATAGAGCGACCATCGTGGTCGCTGCGGCAATTGCAAGCTTAGTTCTTGCTGGCTGCTCAAGCGATAGTGGTTCAAGTGCACTGAAGATCGGTTCACTTCTACCAGAAACAGGAAGCCTTGCTTTCCTCGGACCACCTGAGTTCGCAGGCGTTGATTTAGCTGTTGCTGAAATCAATGCTGCTGGTGGAGTACTAGGTGCAGATATTGAGCACATTCGTGGCGATTCCGGAGATACAAGCTCTGATATCGCACAGCAGACAGCTGACTCACATATCTCAGCTGGTGTGAGCGCAATCGTCGGTGCTGCTTCTTCAGGAGTTTCCTTCACAGTTATCGATAAGATTTCAAGTGCTGGAATTGTTCACTTCTCTCCTGCAAACACATCACCTGATTTCACAAACTACGCTGATGATGGCTACTACTTCCGTACCGCACCATCAGATACATTCCAGGGAGCAGTTCTTGGACAGTTGATGGCAAAAGAGGGTGCGAAGAACATCGTAGTTCTTAACCTTGATGATGCATACGGAAACGGACTTGCTAAGTATGCAATGGCTGCTTTCTCAGGCACATCTACCAACATTGTCTATAACCCAACAGCTGCTGAATTCTCAGCAGACGTTGCAAAGGCTAAGGCTGCAAAGCCAGACGCAATTGCAATCATCGGATTCGATGAGACTGTAAAGATCTTCACAGAGTTGATCAAGCAGGGAATCGGTCCAGATAAGGTAAAGACATATCTTGTTGATGGAAACCTTTCAAGTGGTGCTTACGCGGATCTTCCTGCAGGAATCATGAAGGGCGTTAAGGCGACTCTTCCTGGTGTATATGCAGATGGAAGTCTCCAAGAGCGTCTACTTGGTGTAGATCCAGCACTTACCGACTTCTCATACGCTGCTGAGTCATACGATGCAGTGATCCTGATTGCACTTGCTGCAGAGCAGGGTGGAGCTGCAGATGGAAAGACCATCCGCGATAACCTCGTCTCAGTTTCAAAGGGTGGCACTAAGTGCACAACCTTCGCTGAGTGCAAGGCCTTGATCGCAGAAGGTACTGACATCGACTACGACGGCGTTTCTGGCCCAGTCGAGTTTGCAGACAATGGAGACCCTTCATACGCAACAATGGGTATCTACGAGTACACAGCTAATGACAAGTACGTGGCACTACCAGAGCAGTTCATTTCTGGTGATGTTCCTGCGGGCGAGTAACTAGCTCAAGAAAGTAAGAGAAGGCCCCCCGGTTATCCGGGGGGCCTTCTTCTTTGTACAAATATCTATATGAAAGTTACTTTGCGAGAGTTCCGAGATAGAGCTCGATCACCTTTGGATCTGTAGAAAGTGATTTACCAGTGCCTTCATATGCATTCTTGCCCTGGTCTAGAACGTAACCGCGGTCAACAATCTGCAAGCAGCGGCGGGCATTCTGCTCAACCATGATTACGGTCACGCCAATCTTGTTGATCTCGCGAACGCGAACGAAGACCTCGTCTTGTAGAGCAGGGGACAATCCAGCGCTTGGTTCATCGAGAAGAAGAACAGAAGGATTCATCATGAGTGCACGGCCCATCGCAACCATCTGACGTTCACCACCTGAGAGAGAACCAGCACGTTGCTTGCGACGAGTTCCAAGGGTTGGGAAAAGATCGGTAACAAAATCAAAGCGCTCGGTAAATGATGCGGGGGATTGGAATGCACCCATCTGAAGATTCTCTTCAATTGTCAACGATGGAAAGACGTTATTGCTTTGTGGGACAAAACCTATGCCACGTCCAACGAGTTCATCTGCGCGCATATTTGTGATCTCTTCGCCTTGCAGAGTGACTGATCCTTCTCGAATCTTGACTAGACCAAAGAGTGCTTTAAGTAGAGTTGATTTACCAGCTCCATTTGGGCCGATGATTCCGACAAGCTCGCCTTGATCAGCATAGAGATTACATCCGTTAAGGATATTAATTCCAGGAAGATATCCAGCTATGAGGTTTTTAGCTTCAACTAATTTCTTGCCGTTACCGGCTGCATTGCTGGCTGCATTCATTATTTCTTCTCGCCTTCTGCGGAGAGATCTACATCGTGGTGAGCACCTAGATATGCTTCGATTACGTGCTCGTTCTTCATCACCGATGTTGGGGTTCCTTCTGCGATAATTTGACCCTGAGACATAACAATGACCCAATCACTAATCTCATGGACCATATCCATATCATGTTCCACAAAAAGCACAGTCTTGCCTTGAGTGCGAAGTTCCTTAATATGCTCAAGTAGGGATTGCTTGAGCGCTGGATTAACTCCCGCCATTGGTTCATCGAGCATCACCATCTCGGGCTCGACCATTAGCGCACGCGCCATTTCAAGTAACTTTCTCTGACCACCTGAGAGCGCTGCAGCAAAATCATCTTTCTTATCAATGAGTTTGAAATTAGTCAGGATTGAGATTGCTTTCTCCTGAATCTCGCGCTCTTGCGCCTTCCATACCCAAGGAAAGAGTGAAGTCAGTAGTGATTCACCCTTCTGACCTCTGGCCCCTAAAGCCATATTCTCAAGAACTGTCAGACGATAAAGTGCTTTCGTTAATTGAAAGGTACGCACCATTCCCAATCGCGCAACTTTGTGTGGGGGAATTCCGTTGAGCGCCTTCTCATTGAAACTCCATGTTCCAGAGTTAGGGGCGTCATAACCGGTAAGGAGGTTGAAGAAGGTTGTCTTTCCAGCGCCGTTTGGACCAATGAGTGCGGTGATTGAACCGCGCTGAATCTCAAGGTGGTCCACATTGACAGCAGTAAGTCCTCCGAAGGTACGGGTGATGTGATCTGCAATCAAAATCGGATCTGGCTTTGCCGATCCTGGGGTTTCTGCCGTTACTGCAACGAATTCGTTGCCACTCACACTATGCCTTTGCATCGAGAGCCAACTCCTTCTTGTCACCGAAAATTCCTTGCGGGCGGTAAATCATCAAGAGCATCAAGCCGATTCCCATCAACATGAAGCGAATCTGGCTCACCTGATTGGCGCCGATCAACCAATCTGGGATGAGATTATTGGTAACCCCTTGACGGAGAACTTGTTCGATAAAGACAATCAAGAACCAGAAGATCATCGCTCCGATGACAGGAGAGAATACGCGGGCGGCTCCTCCGAGAATCAAAACGGTATAGGCGAAGAAGGTGAGCGCAGTTCCATAGTTATCGGGCTGCACTGATTGACGCGAAAGCGCGTAGACAAAGCCACCACATGCTCCAATGACGCCACCGATAATCAGAGATTGCATCTTGTACAGGTAGACATTCTTACCTAAAGATCTGACTGCATCTTCATCTTCACGAATAGCTCTCATCAGGCGACCCCAAGGAGAATTCACCATAATCCACATAAGGAAGACGATGAGAGCGACAAGTAGCCAACCGGTGATGACAACCCAGAGATCATTGGCATTGAAGCGAAGGATTGGAGTATTCAACCCTGACTTAAATGGATTGAGTGCGAAGAACTCTGCACCGAATTTTCCTGTAATACCGTCAGATCCACCCAGGGTTGAGTTGAATGTTGCCGAACGGGCAATCTGGCGAACAATTTCTGCCGCAGCAATTGTGACGATAGCGAGATAATCGGCGCGAAGACGAAGTGTCGGTACACCAAGTATCAGGGCGAAAATAACTGAGTTGAATATTCCAATAAGGAAAGCCACCCAGAGAGGTAATCCGAAGGAGATCACGGGAACTGCAACGCTGTATGCGCCGATCGCTAGAAATCCTGCCTGCCCGAAATTGAGAAGACCGGTGTAACCAAAGTGCATATTCAATCCGATTGCAGCCAGTGCAAAGATGATTGTATTTACGCCGATAGTCGCACTCAGCGTTTGCTGGATAATAAATAGAAAGTCCATTTATCCAATCCTCTCCTTCTTACCCAGAATTCCTTGTGGCCTGATGACGAGGATGAGAATGAGAACGATGAGGGCACCGACGTATTTGAGTTCCGTAGGAATAAAGAGAGTTGATAGCTGAACGAAGAGACCGATGATTAGTGATCCAACAAGGGCTCCGTTGGCAGTGCCTAAGCCACCTAGAGTCACAGCGGCAAAGATGAGAAGCAACATATCTTGACCCATCAAGAAGCTGACACCTTGATTAACAGTCACCATAACTCCGGCGAAGCTAGCCAGGGCTGCTCCGAGTATCCA
>CANLHC010000050.1 GCA_947490625.1 Candidatus Nanopelagicaceae bacterium | reverse complement strand
TTACCGGTCAAGACGGTTCTTACCTGGCAGAGTTCTTGTTGGCTAAGGGATATGAAGTACATGGCCTCATTCGTCGCTCTTCTACCTTTAATACTTCACGTATCGATCACATCTACCAAGATCCACACGAGAAGAACCCAAAGCTTTTCTTACATTACGGCGATCTCATCGATGGCGTAGGACTTACCAACCTTATTCGCGAAATTAAGCCAACCGAGGTTTATAACCTTGGTGCGCAATCACATGTGCAGGTCTCTTTCACAATGCCGCAGTACACAGGACAGGTTGATGCAGTTGGCGCTGTTGGCTTACTTGAAGCGATACGAAGTGCCGATATTGATACTCGTTTCTACCAGGCATCAACATCTGAGCTCTTTGGATCAACTCCACCGCCACAGAATGAAAATTCAGTCTTTAGACCACAGTCTCCATATGCAGCAGCGAAGCTGATGGCCTACTGGTGCACGGTTAACTACCGCGATGGTTATGGCATGCATGCCACCAACGGCATCCTCTTCAACCACGAGTCCCCTCGTCGCGGTGAAACATTTGTTACTCGCAAAATTACGCGCGCTGTTGCTGCGATCAAGGCTGGCAAGCAAGACAAGCTCTTCCTTGGAAACCTCGATGCTGTACGCGACTGGGGATATGCCAAAGAGTATGTCGAATCAATGTGGCTCATGCTCCAGCAAGATAAGCCAGATGATTACGTTGTCGCTACAGGCGTAGGAGCTACAGTAAAAGACTTCGCTGAAGCTGCCTTTTCTCGCGCAGGCCTCAAGTGGCAAGACCATATAGAAACCGATAAGAAGTACATCCGCCCAACTGAAGTTGACGCGCTCATCGGTGATCCATCAAAGGCTGAAAAAGCCCTGGGATGGAAGGCTACAACTCATTGGAAAGAACTCGCTGAGTTGATGGTTGACGCTGATATCGCAGCGCTTCAGGCTTAAGTCTTAAAAAAGAGTTACCTCTTGGAGGTGTTCTCTGCAACATGAACAAGTGCATTTGAATATTCAAATACAAGCCTGATGATCATGATGAAGAGATAGGCAACCACAATCGCCAAAGGTGCAACTACAGGAAATGCGAAAATGAGAATCCAGTTTGGCAGACTCGACGACAAAATAGTAGGGACTGCATACAGCGCACCTAGGAGAACAGCGGTGTGTAGTAACCCGTATATCCACGATGAGATTCTTCTCGTGAGATAGCTATTGAGTGAGAAATCATTGAGTTGTCGGACCACACTCATAATTGCGTGCGATTTTTCCTCAAAAAAACGGTGGATAAAGTCAAATATTGCAACAACTGATATAAAGACCGCGAGGACTTTTACTACGCTATTAAGGGTGATCTGACCGTTGTAGAGAAGACTTACCCAAGAGGAAAGCAGTGCCGCAATGACCGTCAAAACCGCCCAGATGATAGTAAATATCTTATGTTGTGAATTTCCGATACGAGTAACATAAGAAACGATCTGAAAATCAATAAGAGATTTCTCTTTCACGAGAACAATTCCCAGCACTGCTAATCCACCAATGTAGAGCAGTATCGCAAAGAGATCCGAGAAACTTGCATAAAACCAATCATCAAAGTTCATAGGGATAAAGTTGGCAATAGCCCAGATCCCCGAAAGCGCAAGGATTGACCGGTGCACATACTCTGAGCGTGCAATTAATGAAGCAAAGATCAAGATAAATGAGATTGTATTTAATCCTGCAGTGCTATTACCTTCGTAATACTCCTCATAATATGAATCCCAAAGATAACTGGATCTAAAGAGATAAGGCACAAGTAAGGCGATAGCTAGAAAAAGAAGATACTTTGAGCGCGTATTTAGGTTATAAAACATGAGATCCCCCTTAGGACTATGTTTTATTAAACCATCGAGATCAGATTTATCTTTGATGATTACTGATAAAAACTGGTCAATTTTTAGGGGTGAGAGTTACTAAGGAAACTTCAGGCGGACTTGCTACGCGAATGCGTGCGAATGGACTTGTTCCCATTCCAGCAGACACATGTAGATACGGCTCATTGCCAAATTGTGTAAGCCCACGTGCTCGCCAATGAGGTAAGTCGCAATTTGTTGTGAGTGCACGTGAACCACCAAACCACGGCAATCGGACTTGTCCACCATGAGTATGGCCGGCAAAGATTGCATCGAGTCTGTCATCTGACATCCCCTTAAGAATTCGCAGATATGGTGCGTGCGTAACTCCAATTGATATATCGCAATCAGCCGGTGGGCCTGCGACAAGTGAGTAATCATCAAATTCAAGGTGGGCATCATCGGTGCCACGAGCTTCAACGGTTGTTCCATTGATTGAGATTGTTGTGCGGTGATGGTTTAGGTTCTTCCAGCCACGTGCTTGTAAAGCAAGATCTAATTCAGGCCAAGGAAGATCTTGCCCATGAATTCGTTCACCGTGATCTGGCAATAAATATTTCAGCGGGTTCTTAGGTTTTGGCGCGTAGTAATCATTAGATCCAAAGACAAAGAGCCCAGGTGTATCAAGCAATGGTTCGAGGGCATCGAGTGTGACGGGCACAGCATCCATATGCGCCAAAAAGTCCCCTGTGCTAATCACGAGATCGGGCTTGTATTGCGCGAAGGATTTAATATCTGCGATTTCACTCTTGCGGGCGGGGGTGAGGTGCAGATCTGAGAAGTGGAGGATACGGATCGGGGCGTGGCCTAGCGGCAAGATTGGGATCTCTGCCTCACGAAGGACGTAGCTCATAATTATCGAAGGATAGTCGAGCATGAGAAGATAAACCCATGGGACTTAAAGAAACACTAAAAAGCGATCTCACAGAGGCAATTCGCTCAAGCGACAAACTCGTTTCCGGCACGATCCGCATGGTTTTAACTGCGATCACCAACGAAGAAGTTTCCGGTAAAGAAGCTCGCGTATTAAATGATGCAGAGATCATTACCGTTCTTTCACGCGAAGCGAAGAAACGTCGCGAGGCCGCAGAAGAGTTTGCAAAGGCGGGGCGTGAAGATAAAGCGCAGGAAGAGAAGGCAGAGGGAGAAGTAATTGCCCGATACTTGCCGGCGCAGATGTCAGAAGATGAAGTGAAGAAGCTTGTTGCCGAAGCGATCGCCTCAACAGGGGCGGCAGGACCGGCCGATATGGGCAAGGTCATGGGAGTACTTAAGCCATTAGTTGCAGGAAAAGCAGATGGTGGAATGGTTTCCACTTTGGTTAAGGCTGCTCTAGCAGGGGGAAATTAATATGAAGTTTGAATACGTAACCGTTCCATTACTTTCACATGCAACAAAGCAGATTTTAGATACATGGGGTTCTGATGGATGGGAACTTGTTACCGTGATTCCAGCACCGGGTGGAGAGCAGCTCGTTGCATACATGAAACGTGAGGTTAAGTAATGTCAGTGAATGTCCGCGCAAAGTTGGCAGAAAAAGGGATCACTCTTCCGATTGCAACAAAGCCGTTAGCTGCATATGTTCCTGCAGTTCGTACCGGAAACATTGTCTTTACTGCAGGGCAACTTCCAATGGTCGATGGCGCAATTGCTAAGACTGGAAAAGTTGGCTCAGATGTGACCGTTGAAGAGGCTTACGAATTAGCGAAGATTTGTGCAATTAACGCACTTGCTGCCGTTGAACTTGTGGCACCAGTTGATTCCATTGTGAAGGTAGTTCGCATCGTCTGTTATGTAAACGGTGCGGCTGGCTTTATTAGCCAACCTGCAGTTGCTAACGGTGCATCAGAGCTCTTTATGCATATTTGGGGAGATGCTGGAGTTGCTGCACGTAGCGCCCTCGGTGTTGCTGAGTTGCCATTGAATTCACCGGTTGAGGTTGAACTCACCGTTGAAGTTGCCTAAAAAGGCGATTACTTACCGCGCTTACTTAAACGTTCTAGATCGGTAATCAATACTGCGCGTCCATCAAGGCGAAGCCATCCGCGACCTGCAAAATCAGCGAGAGCTTTATTAACTGTTTCGCGTGATGCGCCAACGAGCTGAGCAAGTTCTTCCTGTGTGAGGTCGTGGTGAACATGCAGACCTTCTGGTCCCTGTTTTCCAAAGCGCTCACCGAGATCGATCAGTGCCTTGGCAACTCGACCTGGAACATCGGAGAAGACAAGATCACCAACTGCTTCATTGGTACGGCGCAAGCGTTGAGCTAGACGAGCTAAGAGTTGCAATGAGACTTCAGGGTTTTCGCGTAGCCAAGGAAAGAGTTTTTCGTGGCCGAGAGATAAGAGTTTTGCGTCAGTGACAGCAGTGGCAGTTGATGTGCGTGGGCCTGGATCAAAGAGTGAGAGCTCGCCGAACATTTCACCTGGTCCAAGAATCGAGAGGAGGTTTTCTCGTCCATCGCCACTTGATGTTCCAAGCTTGAGTTTGCCTTCGACGATCACATATACATGCTCGCCGCTATCGCCCTCTTTGAAAAGAACCCCGCCCTTATTGATTTTTATTGAATCCATCGATGTTCGCAGTGAAGCAGCAGCGGCATCATCGAGTGCGGTAAAGAGTGGGGCCTTACGTACGACTTCATCTTCAATGGTCACAGGGGTAGTTTACTCGTATGAGCGCAGATCGCGAAACTGAGAAAAGGGCTAAGGCTCTCTATCGCGGGCTCTGCAAGAGGTATCCAGAGATCTACTGCGAACTCAATTTTGCGAATCCTTTGCAACTTGTCATTGCTACCGTCTTGTCAGCACAGTGCACGGATAAGCGAGTGAATCTAGTTACTGCGCGACTCTTTAAGAAATATAAAAATGTACGAGCGTATGCGAAAGCACCGATCGAAGAGATCGAAGAGATTATTTACCCCACAGGTTTTTATCACGCAAAAGCTAGGCATATAAGAGGGCTAGCGGAGAAAGTAATTACAGATTTTGGGGGAGAGGTACCGTCAACTCTGGAAGAGTTAATCACCTTGCCCGGTGTTGGACGCAAGACAGCCAACGTTGTCTTAGGTCACGCCTTCGATACACCCGGCATCACAGTAGATACGCATTTTGGTCGACTATCGCGGCGTTTTGGTTGGACGCAATCGTTAGACCCAGTGAAAGTTGAACACGAGGTTGGAAAGTTAATTCCGCAAGCAGAGTGGACGAATTTGTCGCAACGGATGATTTGGCATGGCCGTCGGGTGTGTCATTCACGTAAACCGGCCTGCGGTGCCTGCACTCTTGCAAAAATCTGTCCATCGGTAGGTATTGGTGAGATGGATAAAGAGAAGGCGGCGCTGCTTGTGAAGACAGATAAGGACTTTCGATGAAGAAATCTGCCTTGATTGTCGCATCACTTCTCCTTGCAGGCTGCTCACAGAGTACAACAGCGCTACCCAACGATGGTGTTGTCGTGGATTGTTCATCTATTCAAAGCATTGAGACAAATGCAAAAGCCGTTGCACTTGATTGTTTAGATGAAAGCTCCGTGGTTAATGTCGCGAATATTAAGGGACCGACGCTAGTAAACGTATGGGGATCCTGGTGCGGCCCGTGTAAAGATGAAATGCCAATCTTCGTTGATTTCTATGCAAAGCATCAAGATTCAGTAGGACTTATTGGAATTAGCGTAGAAGAAGCCGATATCCAAGATGCCCGTGATTTTGTTAAGGAGTATGGCATCACCTGGCCGAATCTCAACGATGCCGATGGATCTACTCGTGCCACTCTCGGCATGGGAGTTCCGATCACACTTTTCATCGATGAAAAAGGTGAAATAGTTCATCGAAAAATTGGAGTTGTAACTACTATAGAAGAGTTAGAAGATGAGGCGAGAAAGTATTTAGGAGTAGATCTATGAATTTCGTTGACATCGCAATTGTCGTGGCGGTAGTTACCTCATTTATTGCGGGCTACAGAAGTGGTTTCCTCAAAACTATTTTCGCTGTGATTGGAAATATTGGCGGAGCAATTGTTGGTTTATTGCTTGCACTCAACGTTATGGGTGACTGGGCTTTGGATAGCAAGAAAGTTGGAATCGCCTTTCTTTCGATATTCGTAGGCTCCTTTGCTGGTCGCTTTCTTGCCAAGCTAGTCACTAAGGGCCTAAAGGCAACAGTCATTCGTGGACCGTTAGCTTTCCTTGATCAGATTGCAGGTGCTGCACTCTCACTCTTGCGCGCGCTTGTTTTCATCTTCCTTATTGGCGCAGTTTTGACTTGGTCACCATGGCAGAGCGGTAAAGATGCGGTTGCCACAAGTGATCTCTATCCAAGGATTGAAAGCAGCCTCCCAGGAGTGATCACCTCAATCAAAGATACAGTTCAACAGAAGTTAGAAGGAATTAATCTTCGTCCTTAGTTGAATGCAAGCCCTCTGAGAT
>CANLHC010000049.1 GCA_947490625.1 Candidatus Nanopelagicaceae bacterium | reverse complement strand
GAACGGATCTCACTCGGGAGCATTCCGGCAGCACGAGTAGCAAAACGCTCCTCAAGCTTCTGCGGTGCTCCTGTATGAAAGCGCGTATTGACCTCGGACATAAGGAGAAGTCTCCCATATACGAGAGTGTGCTGGGTGAACTATTTAGCGACGAATACCGGCGCTACGAAGATCGGATAGGCGAAGAGTCCCAGTTTTGGCATCATCTTCAACTGCAAGATAGAGGCGCTGGATAGCGATAATAAATGCTTCGGCGAGAGCGTCGCGAAAATCAGGAGTAGCTAAATTTTTCGCATCATGTGGATTGCTTAAATAACCGCAATCAACCCGGATCGATGGCGCTTGAGTAAGACGGAGAAGGTCCCAGGTTTTTGGATGCGACCTGCAATTAAGAAGGCTCGTGCGTGCAGATATTTCGCGTTGCAATAACGAGGCAAATCGCTCTCCAACAACTGAGTGAACTCCGTGAGCTTGGCTTCCATAGAAATACGTTGCTACACCTTGAGCCAATGGATTTGAATGTGTATCGGTATGAAGTGAGATAAAGAGATCTGTCGGGTTTGCATTTGTAAATGCAATTCGTTCACTCTCGCTAGGGCTGTTGTGTGGACCGCGTGTAAGAAAAACACTTGCGCCAAGTGCTAAAAGGCGACCTTCTATTCGCACCGCGATGTCATAAACAATCTCAGCTTCACCAGCGTTACTTCCGGGATCAAGCACAATTACTTTATTTGCTAGGGCGGGACCACGGGTACGAACAGCGGCGCTTTCACGTAGTTGAGAGGGAGCACCACCTGAAACAATTTTTGTTAAACGAATAAGTCCAATAATTGTCTCTGGCCCACACCGACCATCTACCTTTGCGCCTACTGATTTCTGAAACTCTTTAATCGCATTTTCGGTACGAGGACCATAGATTCCATCTACTCGCCCACAATCAAAACCCATATCCGTTAAACGTGACTGCAGTGAGGCAACATCATCACCATGCATCAGAGAATTACTTTGTAGGTAGAGCGAACGATCCCCGAGCTTCCAGCGCGCATCTTCTAAAGCGCGCTCGGTTGCAACATCAAGAACACCCGTAACGTTAAGCCCACGCTCTTGCTGAAAAGAGCGAATCTGATCAGGTGTAAGCGCAGGATGCATTATGTGAATTTCTTAAGGTTTAAATAAATGCTTCAAGGTCTTTAAGAAGAGCTGGCTTTGGCTTTGCACCAATAATTGTCTTCACAACCTCGCCGTTGACATAAACATTGAGCATCGGAATCGATGTCACACCATATTTAATGGCGATCGCGGACTCCTCATCAGTATTGAGCTTTACGATCTTGAGCTTCTCACCATATTCATTGGAGAGATCTTCCAAGATTGGCCCAATTGCACGGCATGGCCCACACCATTCAGCCCAGAAATCTACAAGGACAGGGATGCTGCTCTTGAGAACAACTTCATCGAAATTTGCCGCAGTTACCTTGCTTGTTGCCATTGAGTCGCTCCAGTTTTATTTTTGGTGAGATGGGTGAATATACGTCCAAGATTACTAGTGAGAGAGGAATTTTTCAGCGTCTAGCGCTGCTTGGCAGCCAGAACCTGCAGCTGTAATCGCTTGACGGTATGTGTGATCGACAAGATCTCCGCATGCAAAAACTCCCGGCAGGTTGGTCTTGGTCGAGCGACCTTCAACTTTGACATAGCCCTCGTTGTCGCAATCGATCTGTCCGATCAAGAGTTCACTACGTGGAATGTGTCCAATAGCAACAAAGAGTCCGGTGAAATCACGTTGTGAGAGTTCGCCAGTAACAGTGTTTTTCAACGCCAGCGCTTCGACTTTATTCTCTCCCAAAATATCAACGACTTCAGTGTTCCATAGCATTTCAATCTTTGGATTATTAAGTGCGCGATCTGCCATGATCTTTGATGCACGTAACGAGTCGCGGCGGTGAATCAACACTACTTTGCTAGCAAACTTGGTTAAGAATGTTGCTTCTTCTACCGCAGAATCTCCACCACCGACTACTGCAATTGTTTGATCTCTAAAGAAGAAACCATCACACGTGGCACACCAAGAAACTCCGCGTCCAGAGAGACGATCTTCATTAGCCAATCCGATATGTCGATAGGCAGAGCCGGTAGCCAGAATTACTGCACGCGCCTGGACGACATTTCCGCTTCCATCTTTAATTGTTTTGATTTCGCTCTTGAGATCCATCTCAACAACATCATCGGTAATTAATTCTGTCCCAAAACGAGCAGCTTGTTTACGCATGCTCTCCATGAGCTCAGGGCCCATCACTCCATCAACAAAGCCGGGAAAGTTTTCAACTTCAGTAGTAGTCATCAGCGCGCCACCGGCGGTCACCGAGCCTTCATAGAGAACAGGACTTAATTGTGCGCGAGAGGCGTAGATAGCAGCGGTATATCCGGCAGGTCCGGAGCCGACGATCACGAGGTCACGAATCATAAGACCAGCCTACACACTTAAGAGCTCTTCCTCTTCTTGAGTAGCCCTCGCCCAAACTCGGCGAGAGTTGAAATTTCTGTGATCTTAAATAACTTTGCGAAGAGAAGATAGAGAACTCCACTAGCTGCCAATATCACGCAGAGACGAAGCGCTCGCAGAAGAGACGAGGAATCAGCGCTCTCCCATTTAAGGAGATACATCAGCGCAAAGAGTGGAGCCATTGCTAAAAATGAGGCGGCAAAGAGTTTTGCGTGATGTCCGGCAAATGTTGAGAACGCCAATTTTCCGACATGCTTCTTCAACAACCCCAAGGTAATAAAGAGGCCAACGATATAGCTAGCAGAGAATGCGACACCTAAACCAATTGTTACTTGCTGACTATCGAGCGTGTAGAGAAATACATACGACAAGGCAACAGAGATGATGTTGATAATTAAGATGGAGACAACTTGTGTCCGCGTATCTTCGAAGGCATTAAAGCCGCGGATAAGAATTAAGTTAATCGAAAATGCAACAAGTCCAAGACTCAAGGCTGAAAGTACTTGCCCGATATATCGAGAATCTTGCAGCGAAATTCCAAAATAGAGCGCTTCGGTCATCAGTGGCCCAAAGAAAAATAAGGCAACAGCGCTAGGAACAGTGATTACACCGACCATTTTAATTGCGCGGATTAATTGTTTACTCACTTCGGTTACATTCTTTTCAATTGCTAGCTTCGACAAATGAGGAAGTAGCGCGGTAACAATAGAGATCGTGACAATCGAATACGGCAGCAACATGATGTAGTAGGCGGCGGTAAACGGTGTGAAGCCAACTCCGGTGGTGATGCCTTCTTGAGAGCTGCGCACAGCAGCACTTGTTGCCACATTTACTGTTACTAGATACCCCAGTTGAGAAATCAACACATAAACCAAAGTCCAGCCAGCTAATGAGAACGACTTACCTAAACCGTGCAATCCAAATCGAATGCGCAGATGTATCCCAGAACGCTTAACGACAGGGATAAGAATCAGCGCCTGCACGACGATTCCCAGCGTTGTGCCCCACCCAAGTAGTTGAATCTGAGCATCAGTGACCGTATCTAGCGTGATCGAGTTTTGAAAGAGCAGTACACCCGCGAAAACGGCAATAACAACGAGGTTATTGGCGATAGGAGCCCACATGAGCGGGGCAAAAGAACCACGGGCGTTGGCAACTTGTCCTAGCATCGTGAATAAACCTAAGAAGAAAATCTGTGGGAGACAGTATCGAGTAAAGGCGATTGCGATCTGATTCTCTGTCTCAAAACCAACTGTTGAAAATTCTGGCGCATAAAGCCGCACTAATGCAGGTGCGAAGATCACTCCAACAATGACCAGAAGCAGCAGAATTCCTGAAATTGTTGTTACTAAACGAGATGCAAATCCGTCACCACCGTCTTCATCGGCGAAAGAGCGAACTAGTTGCGGGACAAAGATTGCGGTGAGCGCGCCACCAACAAGTAAGTTATAGAGAATGTTCGGCATGGTGTTGGCAACGTTGTAGGTATCGGCAAGGAGAGCAGTACCCAAAACTGCGACACCGAGGATCGCGCGAAAAAAACCAGTAATTCGAGAAAGAATCGTGCCGATCGCCATAACACCAGAGGCGCGGAAGAGTTCATTATTTTTCATCTACGCGCCTTTCTTATTCGTCGATACGTTTGAGCTCCGGCACCAATAAAGAGTAGAACGGCGGCACCGGTTGTAAACCACGCCACTCTCGAATCAATCAAGGTCATAGTCAGAGATAACTCTGAAGCAGGCCGTAACCACTTACCCGTTGAGTTTGTGAGCGCCGCATTTACATTTGTCGCACCAGGTGCGATCACTGTGAACGGAACCGCGAATTGTGTTCGTGAATTTGGTTCAAGCGTAATTTTTCGCATGTCATCAACCAGGACTCTGATATTTGAGGCACGGAAGATGAGGTTAACGGTGACTGCTGAAGTGAATCCGTTGACGAGCGTGAGAGGGACTTCGACAGTCTCAGATGTCAGCGTGTACTTACCAGGGTTAACTCTGAGCTTGTCTCGCTCTTGCGCAACACCGACAACAGCGCTTTCTGCAAACTTTTCAGAGAGCTCACCATTTATTGATGGAGAGAGAAGAATTGCTAACCGTGCGCGAAATAGTTGAAGTTCAGGTGCTGTTACTACTGTAGATAGTTTTGAAATTGCCTGTCTGCTCACAGTGTAGTTTTTTCGAAGCGGGCCACTAATTTTCGCCCGCTCATTGTTGCGGTATGACTTATTAATTTCTATCGTTCTTCCAAGATGGAAAGATACTCGTTCTGCTCCGTAGGAAAAGTAAAAAAGTAATTCACTAGGAGCAAGTTGTTTTGCTATTGCAAGATCGGGATTTCCGTAAGCAATAGGGGAAACTTCAGCCCCAGTAGTGACAATCTTTAATTGGTTGAGAAAGGCAGCAGCAACCTCCGCCCCTTGTCCATCGGATTCATCACTAAGTTCATATCCATCTACCATCGCTGCAACTTCATCCAAAAATGCGCCATCAATAACCCAGCGAGTTTGAAGCGGGAGCGCAGAGAAAACGAGAGAACCGAGTCGGCCTTCTGGGGTGAGTGAAGTCGCAAGATCATCACTGATAAACCGGCCATCAATAAGTTGATGCGGTTGCTCAATAAGTTCAACGGTACGAACTGCGGCTGTTGCTGTTTGCGGGAGAGAAATCCCACATACGGTGAGAATAAGTAGGAGAAGAGAGAACTTTTTCACCCGCTCACCTCTGTTGCCTTGGTGCGAGCAATCAGTTTTTTCTCATCGGGATATGCCAAGAGTCCAACAATCTCATTGAGCGGAAACCAACCCACTTCATCCACTTCAGATTCTTGCGGCGCTAAAATTCCACCCGTTTCCTTAAACTGAAAATGATGAACCGTTTTATGAATCCGTTTACCGCCGGCCATAAACCAGAAATCAATCACGCCGAGAGATCTTTCAATTTCAGAATGGATGCCAGTTTCTTCGGCAACTTCACGAATAGCTGCCTGTTCCGGAGTTTCACCTTCTTCTATATGACCTTTAGGCAGAGACCAGAGAATTCGTTTTCCAGTCGCATCTTTATGATCGCGTCGCCCGATCAGCAGACCCTGTGTCTTTGTTCCATCGATGACGAGTCCACCCGCACTAATTTCATCTACTCGCTTTGCATACGGTGGTTTTGGAGCAGAGGGTTTACCTTTTTTTTCGGGCGCTTGCGCGACCGCCTCGCCAGAGGTGTGATTCTGTGGGGCGCGATGTGCAGGACGCTTGCGCCTGCGCTTCTTCTTAATGCCTTCGCTGCCCGCACTAGGTGCCGGGTTCATGACATAAGGGTAGTGCTCAGGACTAGCCTTAGCCATTATGTCTTCACCTCAAAACCCTGCACCCTCACAGGCAGGACTCAGCGCAGCAGGCGAGTTGGCTTTGGCCTCACTGGTTGAGCGCGCGCCACTGGCAAGTTCTCTCGCGGCTGTTTTTAAAGAGAGAGGCTTCACATTGGCACTCGTTGGCGGGCCAGTAAGAGATGCGCTCCTTGGAAGACTCGGTAATGATCTTGATTTCACAACCAACGCCCCCGCTCTTGAGAGTAAAAAGATTCTGCAGAAGTGGGCCGATAACGTCTGGGATACCGGAATTGAATTTGGAACAGTTGCGGCAAAGCGCGGTGAAACAACGGTTGAAGTCACAACGTATCGAAGCGATAGCTATTCACAGGAATCACGAAAGCCAGAAGTAAAGTTTGAAACATCTATTGAAGGTGATTTGTCACGCAGAGACTTCACCGTCAACTCGATGGCCCTTGAATTAACCGGTGCCACACCACAATTTATTGATCCATT
>CANLHC010000048.1 GCA_947490625.1 Candidatus Nanopelagicaceae bacterium | reverse complement strand
GTTTGCAACTGCCAGGAGCAGACCGAGTTTCCACAAAATGGAACCATTGAGACCAAAGACCATAATTGCACCAAGGTTTGTACAGAGATTGATCACTTTAGCCATCGCAGATGCGTTCAAGAAGGCAAAGCCAAGGACTGCGACAAGAATGAGAATGAGAAATGAGCCAGTTCCTGGCCCAATAAGTCCGTCATAAAATCCAATCAGCCCCGCTGCGATCGCTCCAATTTGAATCTGTTTGGTTGGTGAATGCTTCAATGATTCAACCGCACCTAACTGAGGACGTCTCCATGTATAGATAACAACAGCAATCAGTAAAAGCACGATGATCGGGCGAAGCGCTTTGGTGGGGATTGTCGAAGCTAGCTGCGCTCCTGCAATTGAACCGATAAATGCCGGAAGCGCCATCGCAAAGAGCAATCGAAAATCAAAGGTAATCGCCCGGCGATATAAAATCGTGGCAGCAGTTGTTCCAAAGACTGAGGTAAGTTTATTTGTTCCCAGAACTTCAACGGTTTCAAATTTTGGAAGACCGATAAGCAGCGCAGGTAACTGGATCAACCCTCCCCCGCCAGCCATGGAGTCGATTAAGCCCGCACAAAATGCTGCGCAAATCAGAAAGACAATTGTTGTGAGTGTTAATTCGTAGAACACAAGGAGTGCTTTAGAGCGACTCTACTAAAGTTGCAATTGCGCGAGCTGCGCCAGAGAGCGGAATCTCCTGCTTATCGCCAGTGCGACGAACTCGAAGCTCTACATTTCCTTGTTCTAGAGATTTACCAACAACAACAATGACAGGGTTGCCGATCAATTCCGCATCCTTGAACTTGACTCCTGGGCTTGTCCCACGGCGATCATCGAGCATCACGCTAATTCCCATTGCTTCAAGTTCGGTTGCGATCGCATCCGCTGTTTCAAATGGCAGATCCTCTTTACCTGTAGCGACGATATGCACTTTGGCAGGTGCTAAATCAACCGGCCAGTTAAGTCCGATCTCGTCATAGGTTTGTTCGGCAATTGCGGCAACTGCTCTGGTAACACCGATTCCATACGAGCCCATCGTGACAACTTGGGACTTTCCGTTCTGGTCAAGAACTGTGAGCGAAAGGGACTGTGCGTATTTGCGACCAAGTTGGAAGATGTGTCCGATCTCAATTGCGCGATCAATTACGACGGGAGTTGCGCATTCAGGACAAGCATCTCCGGCACGAACTTCTGCTGCTTCAATATAGGCATCCGGTGTGAAGTCTCTGCCGTTAACGACATTGCGTGCATGACGATTGATCTTGTTCGCCCCCGTTACCCAGGAAGTTCCGGGAGCGATACGAGGATCTGCATACACAGTAATTCCGAGCGCTTTAGCATCTTGCGGTCCTATATATCCCTTAACAAGTCCTGGGAACTTCGCGAAATCAGAATCTTCGAATGTCCGGAGTTCATGTATTCCGCCACAATTTTCTTGGAATCGTTTGAGGTCAACTTCTCTGTCGCCCGGAACAAGAATTGCTATCGCCTTGCCATCTGCCATCACCATGACATTCTTGAGGGTGTGAGCACCGGTAAATCCACCACCAAAGCGTTCGTTAAGTACATCAACGAGTGAGTCAATCGTCGGTGTATTGGGTGTATCCATTTCTTCTAGTGCAGGCGTAGTAGAGGAATCTACTGAATCAACTTTGGTCACCATCGCTTCAACATTTGCCGCAAAACCGCACGATGGGCATAAGACGTATGTATCTTCACCGGTAGGACATGGAGCCAAGAACTCCTCCGACTTTGATCCACCCATAGCGCCAGATACGGCCCGAACAATGTTGTACTTCATGCCAAGACGATCAAGGGTTTTAATATAGGCATCGCGGTGTTTTTGGTAGGACACATCTAAGCCAGCATCATCGATATCAAAAGAGTAAGAATCTTTCATCACAAATTCTCGCCCACGGATAATTCCACTGCGTGGTCGCGCTTCATCACGGAACTTCGTCTGAATTTGATAGATGGAGAGAGGTAAATCCTTATACGAGGAGTACTCCCCCTTGACCATTAAGGTAAACATTTCTTCATGTGTGGGGCCGAGAAGATAATCAGCACCTTTGCGGTCTTGCAATCTAAAGAGTGAAGGACCGTACTCTTCCCAGCGATTGGTAGCTTCATATGGTTCGCGAGGCAAAAGAGATGGGAAATGCACTTCTTGAAATCCTGCCGAATCCATCTCTTCTCGGATCACACGTTCAATGTTGCGAAGTGTGATGACGCCCAGTGGAAGCCACGAGTAAATACCTGCACCGATACGGCGAATATATCCCGCGCGAACTAAGAGGCGATGACTTGCAACTTCTGCATCTGCAGGATCGTCACGGAGTGTGCGCAGGAAAAGGGTAGACATTCGCAACATGGGGCGAGCCTACCCGAGAGATCAGATCAAATTGCAGTTTTAGCGCGTGAGAACTTCGGGTTTACCGCTTGCAACCCCTGCCGCTTCCATCTCATCTGCAAGACGCATGGCTTCTTCAATAAGAGTTTCAACAATCTGCGCTTCAGGGACTGTCTTAATAACTACGCCCTTAACAAATATCTGCCCCTTGCCATTTCCTGATGCGACACCAAGGTCTGCCTCGCGGGCTTCTCCTGGGCCATTAACAACGCAACCCATAACCGCAACGCGTAGGGGCACAGTCATTCCTTCAAGACCGGCCTGAACTTTTTCGGCCAAGGTATAAACATCTACCTGCGCGCGCCCACATGATGGACAGGAAACGATCTCTAATTTACGTTGACGAAGATTAAGAGATTCAAGGATAGAAATTCCAACTTTTACCTCTTCAACAGGAGGAGCTGACATTGATACGCGAATGGTGTCGCCAATTCCTTCAGCGAGCAAAATTCCAAATGCTGTTGCAGATTTAATCGTTGCTTGGAAGGCAGGGCCCGCTTCAGTAACGCCAAGGTGTAATGGATAACTGCACTGTGCTGCCAAGAGACGATAAGCGCTCACCATAGTGACAGGATCATGATGCTTCACTGAAATTTTAATATTTGAAAAACCATGCTCTTCAAAGAGCGATGCTTCCCAAAGTGCCGATTCTGCCAAAGCCTCTGGAGTCGCTTTGCCATACTTTGCTAAGAGGCGTGGATCAAGTGAACCAGCGTTGACGCCGATACGGATAGGAATTCCCGCATCTCCTGCCGCCTTGGCAACTTCTTTCACCTTGTCATCAAATTGTTTGATATTTCCTGGATTGACTCGAACGGCAGCACATCCTGCATCAATGGCTGCAAAGATATATTTTGGTTGGAAGTGAATATCTGCAATCACTGGAATCTGTGACTTCTTAGCAATCTGAGCTAGCGCATCTGCATCATCTTGACTCGGAACAGCAACTCGAACGATCTGACATCCTGATGCGGTGAGCTCTGCAATCTGTTGCAGAGTTGCATTGACATCTGATGTGAGCGTTGTGCACATTGATTGAACGCTGACCGGATGATCGCTACCCACTCCAACTTTGCCGACCATCAATTGATTGGTCTTGCGGCGAGGTGCGAGAGTCTTTAACGGTGCTGATGGAATTCCAAGATCAACCATGGCTCTATTCTGCCTCAACTCTAGCCATTGAGCGAGATGGGATTGATTATGTCGGCAACAAGTAAGAGCAGGGTGAGGGCAATTAATATCACAACAACAACGGCGGTAATCGGCGTGAGTACCTGAACATTAATTGGTGCAGGTCGCGGACGGCCGCGTAATCTGGCAATAAACGCCCTGAACTCATCTGCAATTGCAACTGCCATATGGCCACCATCAAGGGGCAAGATTGGAAGGAGATTGAAGATACCTACGAAGATATTGAGGCTAGCGATAATGAGTAAGAAGGTGCCGATTCTTTGGCTCCAGTTTTGATCGCCGCTTGCCAGGGTTTCACCAGAAACTCGGGCTACTCCAACTACACCCACCAAGCCATTAATATCTCGTTCCTGGCCACCAAAAGTCTGTCCCCATAGTTCAGGAATTTTTGCTGGCAAGAGCGCTAAGGATTTAACGGATTCGACAATCATATTTTTGCTGATAAGTGCAGATTCTTTTCCAGCTGAAATAACATCTATACGCTTAGTTCCGATGTCATTGATAATTCCTAGAAGATAGCGTTGCTCTCCCCCCACATCTGTGAGTCGAGGGGTTGCAACAAGTGAAAGCTCTTGCCCATCACGAGCAACGGTAAATTGAAGCTGAGCTCCATTAGATGAGCGAATCAAATCAAAGCCTGTAGTCCAATCAGTGATGACCTGACCATCAATAGATGTGATCTCATCACCAGCGCGGAATCCAGCGTCGAGGGCGGCAGAATCTGGAATCACCTCTTTGATCACCGGTGTAATTGTGTTGACGCCGACCCCTGCCAGAAGAGTAAAGAGCAGAAAGAAACCAAGAGCAAAGTGGAGGAATGATCCTGCGCCAAGCACGATCAATTTCTTTGAAGAACGAGCTGAATAGAATGCCCGTGACTCTTGCCCTGGTGCCATCACATCATTTGGCGTCATTCCCGAAATCTTGCAGTATCCACCAGCAGGAATTGCCTTGACTCCGAACTCAGTCTCGCCTCGACGATACGACCAGATACGCTTACCAAATCCTAAGAAAAACTCAGTGACCTGAAAGTTAAATTTGCGAGCAGTGATGTAGTGACCAAACTCGTGGACCATGACAGAAAGCAAAAGCGCCACGACAAAGGCAATAACTCCAAGAATCTCCATCAGCGAGCCACCTTCTTTATCTTCTCACGTGCGACAAGGCGTGCATCATCTTCGATAGCACTGACATCGGCCAGATCGCGCAGAGGTGAGACTGCTGAGGGAGAGAGTTGTTGAACCACAGCGTCGACTATATCGATGATTTCTGAGTATCCAATGTGAGAATTAAGAAAAGCGTCAACGGCTACTTCATTGGCAGCGTTGAATATTGCCGGGAGTCCACCACCCAGAGTTCCGCAACGACGAGCAAGGTCGACAGCTGGAAACTTAGAGTGATCGATCGGAGAGAAATTCCAGGTGGCGGCTTGCCCCCAATTAATTGCTGGTGTTGCACCACCAAGTCGATCAGGGTACGAAAGCGCGTATGCAATCGGCCCCTTCATATTAGGCGGACTGGCCTGAGCAAGTGTCGAACCATCAATGTATTCAACGAATGAATGCACAATCGATTGAGGGTGAATCACAGCATCAATTTGCGCGTACGGAATATCAAAGAGGTAGTGCGCCTCAATAATTTCCAGACCCTTATTGACTAGCGTTGAAGAGTTAATGGTGACAACAGGACCCATTGCCCACGTTGGATGCGCCAGTGCTTCTGCAACCGTAACGCTAGAAAGATCATCGCGATCTCTAAATGGCCCACCACTTGCGGTAAGAACTAGTCGAGATACTTCAGATCTCTTCCCTGACTTTAACCCTTGATATAAAGCGCTATGTTCTGAGTCAACGGGGAGAAGCTGTCCAGGTTTTGCAATCGACATGACGATTTCACCGCCAGCAACAAGTGATTCCTTATTTGCCAATGCCAGAGTATTTCCCACCTTAAGAGCTGCCAGAGTTGGCCCAAGTCCAATCGATCCGGTAATCGCATTAAGCACAACATCGCAGGTGATTGCTGCAATTTCAGTTGATGCTTGCGGGCCATCAATTACTTGCACCCCAGGTAAATTCTCGCGCACACGTTCAGCATGGAGCGCAACTCCTACAACAGGAACTTTGAATCGCTTTGCCTGCTCGATGAGTAAGTCAGTGTTCTTGCCGCCGGCGCTCAGAGCTACGACGCGAAAGAGATCTGGATGTGCGGCAATGATTTCAAGGGCCTGCACCCCGATCGATCCAGTTGAACCAAGGATGACAACATCACGCATAAATTAACGATCCAGAAGATTTTGTGTGGGTGAATAACTATTTCCGCTACGGCGCTTGGCAATTGCACTTAAGGCTTCAAGCACAACACGGTTAGCTAAAATTGCAGTGATATCGGCGCTATCAAAAGCGGGTGCAACTTCGACGACATCGATTCCTACAACAGGAAGTTCCAAGCAGATTCGTCTCACCGCTTCGAGTAGCTCACGCGATGTCATTCCGCCAGGTTCGGGAGTTCCGGTACCTGGCGCCATTCCAGGATCAACCACATCAATATCAACTGAGAGAAATACTCCATCACAGCCATCGGTAAGAGTTGCAAAAGATTCATCAAGAACTGCATTAAGTCCACGATGATGAATCTCGGTCATCTCGTAAGAGCGCATACCTTGATCGCGCATCCAGGCAAGGGTGGCATGATCTGGCCAATAACCACGAAGGCC